>JBKGZM010000019.1:0-32520 GCA_046545575.1 Dehalococcoidia bacterium | reverse complement strand
CCAGAGAAAACAACCCCAGAATAAACGGGAGCACCAGTAAAATGCGTAGATATCTTGCCATCGGTTTATTCCTTTATTGATTCAATTATAAAGAATTAGGAGTCGTTTGCCAACCTTCGTCCCTGTAGATCATCTCACAATGAAACCGGCAGCTATCTGTGAAAAAGGATCTTTCAAGGCAACATACCCCAAGTGTTTGAAGCAAGTTCGGTTACAACCGCGGGAACCCCGAAACTGCTGAAGGGATTTGGGAGAGTATCCCATTTGAAGAATAATACGGGCCCAATAATATCTATATTTCCTCCCCCAGATAGGCACGTATAACCTCGGGGTTGTTCTTGATCTCTTCAGGAGTGCCTTCGGCGATCTTGCGCCCGAAATCGAGAACTACGATCCTGTGCGCAATGTTCATGACCACTCCCATATCATGTTCCACAAGAATGATAGAACCAATCCCGTCTCTCAAAACAGTCGTATCGGGATAGCTGGCTCCCTGCCCTTCAAACACATCGAGAATGAATCGGGCGATATCCTCTTTCTCCTCCATATTCATCCCTGCCATAGGCTCGTCAAGAAGCAGGGCCTTTGGCTCTAAAGCCAATGCTCTTCCCAACTCTACTCTCTTTCGCATCCCATAGGGCAGGACTCCGACTACCCTTTTCCTGATTTGCTCTATCTCGAGGAAATCAATGATCTCCTCTACGGTCTCACGGTGTTCAATTTCCTCTTTGTGCGCCCATCCAAGGTATAATGCCCCGGCAAGGATGTTCTGCTTCATAAGCACATGCCTGGCAGCCATAATATTATCCTGAGTACTTAAGCCAGTGTACAACTCGATATTCTGGAAGGTCCTGGCAATGCCAAGTTTGGCAAGCTTATCAGGACGCATTCTCGTAATCTCCCGGCCATCAAAGTAAATATGCCCGCTTTGGGGTTTGTAAAATCCATTTATAGAGTTGAGGAGGGCGGTCTTGCCAGCGCCGTTGGGACCGATAATAGCCAGGATTTCCTTATCCTTGACTTCCACACTCACATTCATAAGGGCCCTGACGCCACCAAAACGCAGGGATACATCATCAACCTGTAATCTTACCTGATTGGTGCTATGCATCTACTACCCTCCAATCGCTTCTCAACCAGACTAAGCCTGCTCTGCAGCAAAGAGGTTGTCCCTATATTCCGTTACCCTGTAATCTAAAGGACCCTCACAACGGAGCTGCCTGCCCAATTGTTTGCTTTTCTTTCTAAGACTCTTAACCGCTTCCTTATCGGGATTCTCACCATACTTCTGATATCCCGTGCATCTTGTAGTTCCATCAGGGTAGACCATTATAGTAACATAATCGTCTACCGCATCGCAGTAGAGGGTCATCGCTGTTACCTGCCAATCCTCCACAGTTCTATTATCCTCCTATAGTCAATCTCCTGCCATCGAGCACAGAAATTATCCACAATGCCTCTGCTTTAGGGCACATGCACAGGTAAAACATTTTCAACTCATATGAGAGAATTTACAACACTGTTTCGTCTTTGTCAAGTAAAACTACCTCCCTTTGGAAATCGATGCCCTCTCCAGGCCCATTTTGTATTGGAAAATGGAAAAGACTGCGGCTTGACATGCAACTCATTCACCTCTATAATGAGCATAACCGCATATATAGGCATAGGCGCACAAACTGAACGTGTGCGGTAACAAACTGCAAGGAAGATACTTAAGGTAGCGGTGCTAGAGACATCGAAGGAACGAGATACACAAAGGAAGGAATGAGGCCCACATAAAATGCTCAGGGTAAACAACATCGAAGTTTTCTACATGAACGTTATCCAGGTCTTGCGCGGCGTATCGCTCGAAGTGGGTGACGGCAAAGTTGTAGCACTGCTCGGAGCCAACGGTGCCGGGAAAACTACTACCCTGAAGGCAATAACGGGGCTACTGAAGACAGAAGAGGGAGAGATAACCGATGGCAGTATTGAGTTAGATGGCAAGAGAATTGACAGATATGCCCCCGAAAACATCGCCGGGATGGGCATAAGTCAGGTTATGGAAGGACGTAGAATTCTTGAGCACCTGAGCGTTGAAGAGAACTTGCTGGTGGGAGCCTACTTGCGTAAAGACCGCAGCGAGGTCAAGAAAGATTTGGACATGGTCTTCGATTACTTCCCGAGGATTAAAGAATTCCGCAATCGGACGAGCGGCTATCTCTCTGGAGGCGAACAGCAAATGGTGGTCATTGGACGAGCACTTATGGCCAGTCCCAAACTTATGCTCATGGATGAGCCATCGCTAGGTCTTGCCCCCCTTCTGGTGCAAGAAATCTATGAAATCATTCAAAGAATTAATAAAGAACAAAAGGTATCAATACTCCTTGTAGAGCAAAATGCCAAGGCTGCCCTTGGTATAGCCGATTATGGTTATGTTATTGAGGATGGCAAGGTGGTCATGGGTAGCTCAGCCAACGAGCTAATAGATAATCGGGATGTTCAGGGATTCTATATGGGGCTATCAACTACAGGTGCCCAAAAGGGCTACCAGGAAATTAAGCACTACCGACGAAGGAAGAGGTGGGTCATTGCCTAAGCCTGAAGAACTCGGAAGGGACTCTGCATCCGTGGAAGGACAAATTTATTCAGAAAAGGGTAATACATGGCCCAAAGTGCTCAAATACAATTATGAAACGTGTGGCAATAAACACCTGGCCATCCGGCATAAGTACTACGGCAGGTGGCAGGGCTATACGTGGGCAGACTACTACCTCAATGTGAAACACCTGTCCCTCGGACTGCTAGCCCTTGGCTTCGAAGTTGGGGATAGGACTCTTATTATCGGAGATAACTCTCCACAAAGGTACTACGCTGAACTATCTGTTCAGGTAAATCACGGGATATCTGTCGGTGCTTACGCAGATTCGAGTCCATCTGAGATACAATATCTCGCTGAAAATTCCGAACTTAAATTTGTTGTGGCTCAGGACCAGGAGCAGATTGACAAGCTCCTGGAGATTAAAGACAAACTGCCGCTGCTGCAAAAGATCATCTACTGGAATTACAAAGGATTAGCCCACTATGATGATCCTATTCTAATCGGATATGAGGAGACGTTAAATCTGGGGAGAGAACATGAGAAGAAACACCCTGAGCTGTTTGAACAAAATGTAGAGAATGGTAAAGATGATGACATTTGCGCTATAGTATATACCTCGGGAGCTACAGAGGCCAGGCCAAAAGGAGCTATTCACACTTACAAAACTGCAATGGCCAATGCGAAACATTACCTGAACCTCGATCAGTGGCGTAGTGACGACAATGTAGTGCCATATCTTCCCCCGGTCGGGGTCCCCGAAAGATGGCTGGGAATCGGTTGCCACCTGCTATCAGCAAACATCATGAACTTAGCTGAAGAACCTGAAACTCTACACCCGGACACCAGGGAAATAGGACCGGAGGTAATATGCTATAGAGCCAGGTTATGGGAAGCCAGAGCAGCTTTGATCCAGGAGAGAATGAAGGGAGTTGACTTCCTTAAACGGCTCGCTTTCAGGTGGCTTTTGCCAGTCGGATATAAGATGGCCGATCTGAAATCCACAAGACAGAAGCCGGGCTTGTCTCTGAGAATACTCTATGGCCTGGCTAATATGGTCCTGTTCAGGCCCTTTAGAGATAGCCTTGGTCTATCCAATGCCAGAATATGCTATTCTACCGGGAGTATACTTAGCCCGGATGCATTCAGGCTCTATCATGCTCTAAACGTTCCCCTCAAAAGCGTATACTGCTCAGCGGAGGGAGGAGCACTAACCGGGCCCAGAACCGATGACATCAGATTCGAGACGGTAGGCCCGGTTCACAACAGCGTAGAGATACAAGTAAGCGATGAGGGGGAAATCATCTGCCGGCAGCAAGGCATTTTCCTGGGCTACTATAATGATTCAGAACAAACCGCTAAAGCGCTCAAAGATGGGTGGTTCTATAGTGGGGACAGTGGTTTCTTTAACGAGGATGAACATCTTGTCTTCGTGGATAGAATCAGGGACCTCGTTGATATTCACGGCACTGACAAGCTTGCTCCCCAATTCGTCGAGAGTCGGCTAAGGTTCAGCCCTTATATCAAAGATGCGTGGGTGATGGCCAGCCCCGACATGGCTTATGTCGCGGCAGTGATAGTTATCGACTATGACAATGTAGGTACATGGGCTGGAGAAATGAGATTGGACTACTCTAACTTATCCGACCTCTCCCAGAAGCCAGAGGTATATGATCTGATTAAACATGAAATAGAAAGGGTGAACCGAGACTTATCACCAGCAATCAGGATAAAAAGGTACGTCAATCTCCACAAGGAATTCAATCCCAATGAAGGTGAATTAACCAGAACCAGGGAGTTAAGGCGATTTTTCCTGGAAAAGCGATACCAGCAACTTATAGAGGCCATCTACGGTGATAAAACCGAAGCATCTGTAAGCGTCCAGGAAGGAGACAGTGATGAGGTAACAGCAAAGATGCACCTTACTATAAAAATCGAAACCGTGGAAGGAGTTGATTAATGGACTTCCTCTTACAATTAGTGATAACAGGTTTCGCAGTTGGAATGGCATATGCTCTTGTGGCCATAGGCTTTGTCATAATACTTAAATGTTCACAGGTATTTAACATCGCTCAAGGGCACTTTGTAATGATAGGTGGTTATCTCGGCTTTGTCTTTTTGGTACAGTTCAGCCTGCCAATATGGATAACCGCAATTCTGGCAATAGTAACTGGTATCGCAATGGGCCTGTTAATAGAGCGCCTTCTTCTCCGTCCCATGGTGGGACAGCCAGCACTGCCTATCATCATGATGACCATAGCCCTGGCTACTGTACTGGAAGGGATTGCAACCCTGATTTGGGGAGGCCAATACAGATCATACCATGGATCATTACCATCTATAACCCTGAAATTTGGCGGGTTATCAGTGCCTCCTGAAACACTAATTACAGTGCTCGTCTCTATTGTTATAGTCGCTGCTTTCATGCTTTTCTTTCACTACACCAAGAGCGGACTGGCCATGCGAGCGACAGCCGAAGATGAGCAGGTAGTGCAGAGCGTGGGCATCAAGGTCACCACGGTGTATGGGCTCTCATGGGTAGTCGCCTGTATTGTGGGATTAGTAAGTGGTATTCTTCTGGGCGGTGTATCCGGTGTTATGCCAGCGTTATCCGAGATCGGCCTGAAATCATTCGCTGTGGTGCTACTGGGAGGAGTTGATTCGGTCGGAGGAGCAATTGTTGCGGGAATAATAGTGGGAGTTCTGGAGAATGTTGCTGCCGGCTACCTGGACCCGCTCTTACCATTTGGAGGGGGACTGGCCAGTATCTTCCCGTTTATTGTCATGATAATTGTACTTATTTTCAAGCCGCATGGATTGTTCGGTTCAGCCAGGATAGAAAGGATTTGAACAATGAGTCTGCCTTCCGGAATATTTAACGAAAGCTATGCACAGGATATGGCACTTGTGCGGACCAAGACCCAGTGGGTGATGCTCTTTATCCTCCTTGCCCTCCTTTTCACATGCCCCCTGTTTTTGAGTTCCAGAATACTGTCAGTCCTGATAATGATGGGGATTGCCATTATCAGTGTGCATGGGCTGAATATCCTCACCGGCTATTGCGGGCAAATATCCCTGGGGCATGTGGGGTTTATGGCAGTAGGGGCCTATACCTCGGCCATTCTCTGCGCCAACTTCGGATGGAGCTTTTGGGCAGCGCTACCATGCGCCGCACTGGCTGCCGGCATAGCGGGCATAATCTTTGGAGCACCATCACTGAGGATCAAAGGTTTCTACCTGATCATGGCCACAATAGCCGCACACTTCATAATTATCTGGCTCATCCTTCAATTCTACAGTGTAACCGGTGGCCCCGATGGCATGGCGGTACCCAGACCTGAGATAGGTGGTTTCGTTATAGAGTCTAAAAGCAGCTATTTCTATCTGGTTATGATAATAGCATGTCTGGCCACATTGGTAGCCATGAATATAACCAGAACAAGGGCAGGAAGAGCTTTTATCGCCATCAGGGACAATGACCTGGCAGCAGAGGTTATGGGTGTTAATCTCTGGGTCTACAAGCTGCTGGCGTTCTTTGTCGGCTGTGCTTTTGCCGGTGTTGCCGGTGCACTGATGGTTCATTACTTTGCATTCGCCTCCGTTGATCAGTTTCCTTTCATGGACTCGGTATGGTATCTGGGCATGCTCATTGTAGGCGGCATGGGCAGCACCGCCGGAGCTATCCTCGGTGCAATCTCACTCAAACTTCTGGATGAACTGGTAACAACCGCTGGGCCGATCCTGGCTGCCGTTGTGGCCCCCCAGGCAGCGGCATCGCTTGCACTCATCAGCAGGGGTTTGATAATTATCATTTTCCTTATATTTGAGCCTAGAGGGCTGTTCCACCGATGGGAGATCATCAAGTCATATTACAGGTTATGGCCTTTCTCACATTAGAATTAATAGCAAAGGGAGGTGATATATGTAACAAAGCACATCTTTACAGAGGAGAATCACTTAATAATACAACTGGAAAGGAGGGAAAATGTTAAAACTCAAACCCGCGTTGATAGGATTCCTGACTGTCATCCTGGTAGTGTCATTTGCACTCGTCGGATGCACACAAGAATCTGAACCCACGGAAACAGGAGCGCCTACGGAAACGGAACCAGCAGAGGAAAAGGTGATGTATATCGGCGGCACCATGTCGCTAACAGGGGCATATGCCGAGGATTCAGCAGCGATTCTGGCTGCCTACGAGAACTATGTGAAATATGTAAACGATACAAAGAATCTAGCGCCCTGGCGAGATGTAAAATTCCCCGAGGATATAACCCTGGAGGTACTTTACCGGGATGATGAACTCAAACCTGCCAAGGCTCTATCCATCTACGAAGAGCTTAAGGAAAAGGGAATGCTGGTGTTCAGGGCATCTGGTTCGCCACAGGCCCAGGCGCTATTGGATCCGCTCGCAGAGGATGGCATGGGAGCGCCCAGCATGGCCAGCGGCCCCTACCTCCTGACACCACCAAAGACTATCATCACTTATTATCCTATCTACACCGATGATGCGGCCGCCGTTGCCGAGTGGTTTCTGGAGGATTGGGACAAAGACAGGAAACCGAGGTTTGCGTATCTCACCGCCGACAATGCCTCCGGGAAATCCGTTGTTACACCCGAGCTAACCGAATACCTTGAAAATGAGTTAGGGTTTGAAGTGGTCGGCGAGCAGTACGTGCCTCTGGCACCGACCTCACCACCAACGACTCAGCTTATGTGGTTGAAGGAGAATAATGTTGATCTGACCTTTGGCTTCATGGTTAACCCGGGTTCACAGCCCACGATAAAGGAAGCAAAGAGATTGGGTATGGGTCCCGATCAGGACTACGAGATAACCTTTGGGTTTGCTTCACCCTCTCATCTGGCTGTGTTTGCCCCGGCCATGGGAGAGCTGGGCGATGGGACCGTTGTCGCTGGTAGTTTTCCGCCGTTCACCCACACCGATGTGCCCGGAATCAAATTCGCAAACGACCTGATGGAGGAATATGGTAGTGAGGCTACCCACATCATGTATGTGGGCGGTTTGCTCGAAGGAATGATCCAGGTTGAGGCACTAAGGCTTGCCCTGCAGGAGATACCGTACGAAGAATTAACCGATCCTAAGCAGGTATTGGAGAACGGTTTCTGGCAGATCGAAAACCTTGAGACTGGCAACCTGAGCGCTACGCCGTTGACCTTTGGTGAAGGTGACGTCGAGGGCAGTGATCAAGTACGTCTTGACCAGGTACAGAATGGTGAAGTCGTACATCTGGGTGACTACCCAGTCCGACACCTATACGCAAAGGAGTAACTGCCTATATCGGTTCTGGGGCCCTTGGGAAGGGCCCCAGAACCCCTTTTGCCCTAGCAGCAACTTATGGATTTACTTTCTACACTCTCGAAACCTGCCCCATGGGACTTCTCTCAAGGACAAGGTTAAATGGTAGAAAGAAGCACTACTAAAGAACAAGACACGTAAATCTAATTTCACAGAATCAGGAGAATAAAATGGCTTTCAGCGAAAAGGAACTAACTATACTGAATAAATTCAACTTCGATGTCCAACCCGTGGGGGTTAAATTCCTGGTCAGAAAACCAGATATGGTTGAGAGGCTGGGTGAAAACCTGGCTCTCTGCGAAATGCTCAAGAAAGCACAGGAAGGAAACGCCTTCTACGTCGATCCAGAAAACCACGCATGCGAAGCGGGATTGTATGTATTAGGACAGGCAGATGCCCCAGGGCCTTTCATAAGCGGAGAATTCGGGGCAGGCTTACAGATCTTTGAAGCACCACGCTCTGCGAGCAGGCTCTATCTCTATATTCCCAAAATAGCTAAAGAGGTAGTTAACTATGTTGCGTTTTCCCCATTGGATAAACTTCCTTTCGAGCCAGACATCATGATTTTCCTTGCCACCGCTCCCCAGACGGAGATCATGCTTCGGGCAATGAGCTATAAAACGGGGCAAATGTGGCAAAGTAAGTTCTCAAGTGCAATAGGATGCGCATGGCTTTACATTTATCCCTATCTGCACGGAGAGTTAAATTTTATCACTACCGGCCTTGGCCACGGAATCAAGCGCAGAGGCCTATTCCCAGAGGGGCTGCAACTTATATCTATCCCCTTTGATCTTTTGCATTCCATGTTGGAGACATTGCAGGAAATGCCCTGGGTTCCTCCCGCGTATAAACCAAACGGACGAGAATTTGTAAAACAGGTCCTGACTGATCTGGGAGTTGCTTAATACTATCGGGTAAAACCCTTCCAATGTGACTTGCAAGGCAGCTCAATACATAGTAGTATAGGGAACTGAAAAAGGTAGGAGGCAATAAAGGAATATTGTCTAAATGAGGTCCAAAAGCGCCAAAATATAAAATCAGGGAGGCAAACAATATGGCAGAAAAACTTGTCAACGCACTGGCAGAGCTAAAGGAAGACGAAGCCCTCAAGAACGTCGAAAGCAGACTGAACTCAGGTGAAGACCCGCTCACCATCCTGGACGAGGCAAGGAAGGGTGTGGGTATCGTAGGGGACCGTTTTGCCAGCGGTGAGTACTTTATCCCTGACCTGGTATACTCGGGTGAGATACTGAAGGGTATAACCGACATGGTGAAACCCAAACTGACGCAATCAAGTGAGCAGAAGCGTTTGGGCAAGGTAGTCTTTGGCACCGTGGCTGGTGACATTCACGACATCGGCAAGGATATCGTGTCCTTCATGCTCGATGTCAACGGGTTTGAGGTTTATGACCTGGGGATAGATGTCCCGGTACAGAGCTTCGTGGACAAGATAAAGGAGACCGAGGCCCCCGTCGTTGGCTTGAGCGGTTTCTTAACGCTCGCATTTGACGCCATGAAGGAGACCGTCGATGCCATAGAGGCAGCCGGCCTGCGGGACAAAGTGAAGATCATGATCGGTGGCGGTCAGATCGATGATGAGATAAGGAAATATACCGGTGCCGATGCCTATGGCAAGGATGCTATGGCAGCGGTCTCGCTCTCCAAGCAGTGGATTGGCGCTGAGTAGAACCCTCCACAGAATATTCGCAGGAGGTTTAAAAATGGAAAAGCAATGGGAAGAGATGTCAGCGGACGAAAAGCAGGAGGCACAGTTTCAAAAGCTCCTTGCGCCGAAGGATTCTGAAGGGAATGACTTCAAATTCCAGAGCTCTGAAGCCGAGAAGGCCTACAAGGAGAGAATAACCAGGATAAAAGATGCCATTCAATTGAGGAAGAAGCCTGACAGGGTGCCAGTGTGTCCACTTCCCAATATGTACCCCTTTAACTATGGCGGTATAACTGTTGAAGAGGCCATGTACGATTATGATAAATGCGCTACCGCCTTTAAGAAATACGTTATGGACTTTGAGCCGGACACGCATATAGGTGCTATGGGACCTGGCCCAGGCAGATTTTTCGAGACACTCGACTACAAACTATATGCATGGGCAGGCCATGGGGTTCCATCTACGAGCACCTACCAGTGCCGTGAGGGTGAATATATGAAACCCGAGGAATATGATATCTTGATAACCGACCCGTCATATTTCTTCAGTAACTACTACTTACCGCGTGTATTTGGGGCACTGGAAGGCTGGAGCATGCTGCCCCTGCTCCCAGGCATAGTTGAGATGTACGGGGTTGCACTTAATTTCATACCCTTTGGTTTACCCCCTGTTCAAAACACCTATAAGGCCCTCTTTGAGGCCGGGGCTGAAGCCCTGAAATGGGCAACTGCTATGGGTCAAGTGGATGAGGAGTTGAAAGCACAGGGCTTTCCCAATATCGTGGGTGGTTTCAGCAAGGCACCATTCGATATAATCGGAGATACACTCAGAGGGACCAAGGGGATAATGATGGACATGTACCGGAGGCCAGATAAGCTCCTTCAAGCGATGGAGCAAATAACTCCCATTATGATCAATATGGGATTGGGAGCGGCACAACAGACTGGCAATCCCTTCATATTCATGCCCCTCCATAAAGGCGCAGATGGCTTTCTCTCCGATGAACAGTATAAGAAATTCTACTGGCCAACCTTTAAGCGGGTCATGGAAGGGTTAATTGAGGGAGGGTGCATACCGATGCCTGTTGCTGAGGGAGGCTATAACTCTCGTTTGGAGGTTATCAAGGACCTTCCTAAAGGCAAGACCGTGTGGATGTTTGATGAGACTGATCTATTGAAAGCCAAGGAAATATTAGGGGACACGTTATGCATCATGGGCAACGTATCCTCCGCCACGTTAACCCACGGCACCTCCCAGGACGTGAAAGGCTACTGCAAGAAACTCATCGATAATGTCGGCAAAGGCGGCGGTTACATTATGGGCAATGGCGCATTCTTTGATGAGGCAAAGGCTGAGAATGTCAAGGCAATGATTGATTTCACTAAGGAATACGGCAAATACCAATAGATATTTACAAGCCCAAGGTTTATAATAGGGGCGGAAAGGTTGTGTGTAACAAGGGCCTTGCTGGTGTAATGTGCTGCTTACCGGCAAGGCCCTGATAGAGATGGATATGCCAATAGTTAGTAATATCCCCATCAACTTGGAAATTATGGCAGTGCTACGTCGGGAAGGGTTCGGGAAACAAACCGAAGTCAGACCAGAGATAAAAAATATAGTTTTTGAACTCCTGAATTATGCAGAAGAAGCTCATCTCCTGGAGCCGAGAATGGCTTACGAAATCTATTCCGCAAGTGAGATGGGCAACAGGCAGATATTTCAGGCAAACAGTACCCACTCAGCGGAAACGCCATTTCATTCATTTGTTGCAGAGGCTGAGGAATTTGCAGTCGTGGTCTGCACCATTGGTTCCTCGCTGGAGCAACAAGTAACAAACTATAGCAAGCAGAAAGAAAGTTTACGAGCAATGCTCCTTGACGGCATCGGGAGTGCCGCCATAGATATACTGACCCAAGAAGCGTGTCAAATCATAGCAAACGAGGTCTCATCCCAGGATTTCCAGGTAAGCAGCCCCATCAATCCTGGCATGCCCATTCTACCCATTACAAAGCAGCGAGAACTACTTGCTATGGTGCCATCACAGGAGATCGGGGTAAGCCTGACTTCCTCAGGAATAATGGTTCCTCGTAAATCGACCTCCATGGTAGTTGGTATAGGGCCACAGATGGAAACATGGGCGCTGGAAGAAGTCTGTGCCCACTGTAACCTTAAGGAAACCTGCCCGTATAGAATACGAGCATAACTGAATAAACAAACATAGAAAAATGATCTAGAAACGAGAACATTCAGAGGAGGACTTGGTTCATGTATACCAGAGTATTAAGCGCAAGGAGGGAATAACCGATGCAGACGAGAATATCAAGCACAACAAAGGAAGTGATCATCGGTGATGACCAACCGACGGTTCTTATCGGCGAGCGTATCAATCCTGCCGGCAAGAAAAAGCTGGCAGAGGCCTTAAAGGCAGGGGACCTGGAGCTTGTCCGCAAAGAAGCATTGGCTCAAACACAGGCCGGGGCAGACATTCTCGATGTCTGCGTGGGGACTTTCGGTGTCGACGAGGTAGACTTGCTCCCCAAAGCAGTACAGGTAGTGATGGACGCGGTAGACACCCCCCTGTGTATTGATAGCGCTAACCATGATGCCTTGGAAGCAGCCCTCAAAATCTACAAGGGCAAGCCACTTATCAACTCTGTTACCGGTGAAGAGCATTCCCTGGCCAAGGTCTTACCTTTGGTCAAGAAACACGGGGCAGCAGTGACCGGGCTGGTACAAGACGATGAAGGTATCCCCAAAGATGCAGATCGGAGGGTCAGCATCGCCGGTAAGATAGTGGAGCGTGCCAAGGCAGCTGGGATCCCTCGCGAGGACGTAGTCATCGATTGCCTTGCTTTTGCCGTAGGAGCCGATACCAGCTCCGGGCCAGCAGTCATAGAGGCTATACGAAGGATTCGGGAAGAGCTAGGTGTTAACATAACGATGGGAGCCAGCAACGTCTCCTTTGGCATGCCTGATCGTGGCTTACTCAACAATACATTTGTGAGTATGGCCGTGGCCACAGGTGCCACTTGCCTTATAGTAGACGCAGCCAAGGTGCGTCCATCAGTAATAGCCGCCGATCTTGTTCTGGGTCGTGATAAACACGCAAGGCGCTACATCGAAGCTTACCGGCAACGGCAGCAACAATAAAGGAAGGAGAAAAACAATGTCAAAAAGGAATGTATTAAGAGAGCTAAGCCAATACAGAATAGGTACGTATGCCCACATCATTCACAGGAATTCGCTCCTGTATCCAAACCAGGAAGCCTACATTTACGGAGATAAAAGGGTAACCTATTCCGAGTTTAATACAAGGGTTAACAACCTGGTTAATTCATTATATGAGAAGGGCAGGAAGAAGGGAGATGTGCTCGGAATCCTCTCCTGGAACTGCATGGAGTATGCGGATTTATACGGAGCAGCGATGAAGGGAGGATTTATCGCCTCGCCATTCAACCCAAGGCTTAAGGCGGATGAGCTGGATTACCTGATCAACTATTCAGAGGCCAATATCCTCTTCGTAGGCCCCGAACTGTTGGATTTGGTCCAGTCCTTAAGATCACGTCTGCCCAAGATTAAGCACTTTGTCTCCCTTGAAAGCTCAGCATCAGACATGATCCCGTATGACGATCTGATCGCCTCGGGCTCCGGACAAGAACCCAACATTGATGTTGAGGAGGATGACCCTGTCTGCATCATCTACACCAGTGGCACCACCGGTTTGCCCCGCGGTGCGCTCTATACCCATCGCTGCTTCATGGAAGATGTCAGGACCCTACTGATAGATATGGGACTGGAACCCGGCGACAAGCATATGCAAATATCGCCACTTTTCCATATTGCAGGGAACACCCATTTCCGGGCTTTCATGTGCATAGGTGGCGCTGACGTTATCATGAAGTTCTTTGACCCGGCAGCTACGCTGCAAACCATTCAGGATGAGAAGGCCACACACATGAACATGGTTCCCACTCATCTGGCAGCAATGCTAAATGTTCCTGACGTGGAGAAATATGACATCAGTTCCATGAAAATCATGTGGTACGGAGCCTCCCCAATGCCTACTGAGGTATTAAGAGAAGGCAGGAAGATTTTTGGGCCCATTTTTGCCCAGGGGTATGGCCAGAGTGAAAGCGGCCCAGCGATATCCCACCTGTCCAAGGAAGAGCACAACTATGCGCTTGATCGTTCAGAGGAGGAACAAAAGATACTCAAGTCAGCAGGCCGCCCCGATATCGGAGTCCAGGTCAGAATTGTGGACGACAGGGAGAACGATGTCGAACTTGGCGAAGTAGGTGAGATAATAGTGAAAAGCAAGCAGGTCATGATTGAGTACTGGCAAAAGCTCGAGGATACGCAGGCTACCCTCGTCAACGGCTGGCTTCATACCGGGGATATGGGCTACTACGACGAGAGTGGCTACATTTACATTGCGGACCGGAAAAAGGACATGATTATCTCCGGCGGCGAGAATGTCTATCCGAGGGAGGTAGAGGACATCCTCTATGAACACCCTGCAATTCGAGAAGCAACCGTCTTCGGCATCCCTGACCCATACTGGGTGGAAAAAGTCCATGCAGTGGTATCACTGGAAAAAGACCAGAGCGTTACCGCCGAAGAACTTGGTTCCTTTTGCAAGAAGAAGCTGGCCGGCTACAAGGTCCCCAAGTCGGTGGACTTTGTTGATGAGCTGCCCAAGAACGCTGCAGGGAAGATATTGAAGAAAGAGCTGCGGCAGAAGTACTGGCAAGACTCGGGGAAGCAGGGTTAACCCTGCTTCCCTTCTGTTAGACTATTACGCCGCATGAACAGTCCTTATTCCCGGGACTGATTGGGTGGATGGTTTAGTGTATCCAAGAGAGCGAGAATCTAAGACAAAGCATATACGGAGACAAAAGCATGGACCCTAAAACAAAGGCGCCCCTAAATGGCTACAGTAGGCATACAGTAGGATTAGTCGGGGACACAATAACCAGGAACGCCTTACTACATCCCGAAAAGGAAGCATTTGTATATGCTGACCGTAGAATAAGCTTTAGAGAATATAACCAAAGGGTAAATAGTCTGATACATGCCTTGCAAACTAGTGGGGTACGTAAAGGAGATACAATCGGTGTACTTTCTTGGAATTGCCTCGAGTACGCTGATATCTTCGGGGCCGCTGGCAAAGGGGGATTCATTGTTGCCCCATTCAATGTCCGGTCCTCAGCAAGCGACCTTGAATACCTGATAAAGGACTCCGGGGCCAAGGTGCTATTTGTAGGCGCAGAATTGGGCAAGACCTTACAAGAATTACGCCCCAACATCCCTGGTATAAAATACCTTATAAGCCTTGAATACCACCTGCCGGACACCCAATATCTGGATGACTTGCTGGACCAGTATCCTAGCAATGAGCCCATCGTAGACGTAAAGGATGAAGCCCCTTTCCTGCTGCTGTATACCAGTGGAACGACTGGACTACCCAAGGGAGCTTTATATACACAAGAGCAATACCGCGAGGGTGTCCTGACACATTCATTGGCAATACCACTGCGATCCGAGGACAAAGGCTTTCTGATAACACCACTGTTTCACATAGGAGGCGTTATCTGGTACGCTGCTTTTCTTCGTGGTGCCGCCACCAACGTACTCATGAAGCAATTTGACCCCAAGGCCACCCTGGAGATAATTGAGAAAGAGAGGATCACAGCGCTAACTGTGGTTCCCACTCAGGTAGCTGCTATGTTGGAGGTCTATGAATCAGGGAAGTATGACCTTAGTTGTTTAAACATGGTAAAGTACATGGGATCGCCGATGCCTGCGGATTTATTAAAGAGAGGGATCAAAGCATGGGGCATGATCTTCTTACAGGGATATGGCCAAACTGAAACAGGCCCTGATATATCAACCCTTTATCAACAAGACCATGACGTTATCAATGAACCTCCAGAGCTCCAGAAGAGATTGATGTCCTGCGGACGCCCTGCACCTGATGTTCAAGTACGCATCGTTGACAGTGATGGGAATGATCTCCCTCCGTATAAAACAGGGGAGATAATTGTGCGTAGCAGGCACCTTATGCAAGAGTATTGGAACAAGCCAAAGGAGACAGAGGACAAGTTCATTAATGGGTGGTTACGCACAGGTGATTTAGGATACTATGATGAGGACTGCTATTTCTACATTGCCGACAGAAAGGAAGACATGATCGTCTCCGGTGGGGAGAACGTATTCCCCCGCGAAGTTGAGGAAACACTGTATACCCATCCGGCTGTACGGGAATGCGCGGTGTTTGGCATACCTGACCCAAAATGGGTGGAGAAAGTCCACGCTGTAGTATCACTCAAAGTAGAGACTACTGCTACTCCAGATGAATTGATTGAGTTCTGCAAGGCCAATATCGCCAGATATAAAGCTCCCAAGTCAATAGAGATCGTAGAAGACCTGCCAAAAGGCGGGAGCGGTAAGATACTCAAGGGGGAGTTGAAAAAACGGCATAGCACGAACGAAAACAAGGAGTAAACGACAAAGAATGGATTTCGGATTTACTGAGGAGCAAAATCGATTCAGAAAAGAAGTACAATCTTTTCTGGACAAAGAGCTGCCAGAGAGCTGGATAGACTATATAGGACCCACCATAGACGATACTGTAGTCAACACTGAAAACGGAGAAGAGGTATTCAGAGACATAGCACACAAGCTCGGGCAAAAGGGATGGCTTTCCCTCTGCTGGCCAGAGGAATATGGCGGGCAGGGCGCATCACATGTTGATTATCTCATTTTTCTTGAGGAAATCGCAAAACGGGGTTCTCCCGGATTCAACGCCCTCGGAGCAAAGATGGTTGCTCCCACTCTCATCGATCGCGGTACAAAAGAACAGTGTGAACAACACCTGGGACCAATTGCTAGAGGAGAGGAATTCTGGTGCGAAGGATTCAGTGAACCCGAAGCAGGTTCCGATTTAGCAGCAGTCCAGACCAAGGCCAGAAGGGATAACAATCGTTTTATCATCAACGGGCAAAAGACCTGGAGTACCTTTGCCGGTCATTCGGACTGGTGTTGTGTGCTGGCTCGTACTGACCCCAACACCAAGAAACATAAGGGACTTGGTTTTTTCCTGGTGGACATGTCCACACCGGGAATTACCGTCAGCCCAATAAACAACATAGCAGGAGACCCGGATTTCTGCGAGATATACTTCGACGACGTTGAAGTGCCGGTGGAGAATATGGTAGGGGAGGAAAACCAGGGTTGGGAAATAGCGCAAACACTCCTAAATCATGAACGGGCAGTTATCGCTCATGTGGCCGTAGCACAGACGATGGTTGAGAGACTTACAAAATACCTGGAAGAGCATCCCGGCAACCCATGCTTGCAAAGCTATAGACAAACCCTCGCCGACTTAAGCGTGGATGCCGAAATCGGCCGTCTTCTGTCGTACCGAATAGTATGGCTACAGGACAAAGGAGCGGCTACAGCAGCTGACGCTGCTCTGGGCAGGCTCTATCCCACAACGTTGCTCAAACGCGCCACTACCGCCGCTCTGGAACTCCTGGGACCATATGGGCAACTCACCAGAAACGAGGAGAAGGCACCCCTGCAGGGCTGGTTTAACCACCTCTATCTCGCCGCGGTCGGGGCCACCGTTGCCGCCGGCACATCGGAGATACAGAAAACCATCATCGCAAGGGAACTGGGGTTGGCCCGGTCATAGCCGCCAAGCTCGAAATCCCAAAAGAGAAATTTCCTCTCCCTTGAGGGGAGAGGACCAAGCATGTCCTGAGCGAAGCCGAAGGGGTGAGGGTGTACGGGCTACGCTTCTCCGGCCATCATTCTTCTGATTTCCAATACCATCCCCGGTGTGTCAATGTTTAAGGGGCACCTGGTTTTGCATCGTCCACAGGTGAGACACGTATAGGCCAACGCAGCTGCCTTTTCCTCCTTGCCCATCATCATAGCCCAAACAGAGCCTATCCCGCCAAAGTAGCTATCTCCGAAATGCCCCGCCGTTATACTAAATACAGGACATTCATACAGACACCCTCCACATCTCAGACAATACAGTGCTTCGCGAAGGATTGGGTGTTTGGCCAGCTCAGTCCTTCCCCCATCGAGGAATATTACATGAAACTCGCTCGGACCGTGGACCCCATAAGTAGTTACTTTCTCAATATCGCCTGTCTTGCTGGGGCCGGACACCATACTCACATAGCTGGGAACCGGATAGTTCGCATACCTCCATGTCACCTCTGCCACCTTGAAAGCTTCGCTGAGGGTCGGAACAAGCTTTTCCATCCCCACGAGAGCAATATGCATGGGGGGAGCGCTGGTAGACAGTCGAACATTGCCCTCATTCTCGATCATAAATAAAGTTCCGGTGTCAGCAGAGACAACATTGGCACCACTCATACCGACATCCGCATTGAAGTACTTCTCTCGAAGTAGTTTTCGAGCAACACCTACGAGCTTCTCAATATCAGGGGGAAGATCTTCCCCTGTAATCTTGGAGAACAGCTCCGCAACATCTTCCTTTGGAACATGGATAGCGGGTGACGTGATATGCATGGGCTTGGAGCCCAGCTTCTGGATAATAAGCTCTCCCAGATCGGTTTCATAGACCTCATTGCCCTTTTCTTCCAGATGCTCTCGCAGGCCTATTTCCTCACCCGTCATGCTCTTGCCTTTTACTATTAGCTTCTTGGTACCTACCAGGCCATCAATAATATTCAATGCTTCATCAGCAGTTCTGGCTATATATGCCTTTCCCTTGTTGGACTCGATTGCCTGACAGGCCTGCTCAGCAAGCTGCTCCATGTTACTGATGGACCTCTCTTTTATTCCCCTCACCTCATCAGCTGTTTCTACAGTATGAGGAAAGCTTTGAAGAGCATTACTTGTATTCTTGCGATAGGATTTTATCGCCCGGGATAAAGAGGTCCTTATCCTCCGGTTATGTGCCGCGCGCATTATCTCCCTTTTGTACTTAGTAAAAACGGACATTGTCTCAAACCCCCATAGCCATAGCGATAACCTGCGCCAGATCAAGGACTTCCACATTCTCAGCACCGAGCTTCTTTACTCCGTGCTTGAGCTGCATAATACATCCCGGGCACTGAGTTACGATGATCTGGGCCCCAGTATCCACTAACTCTTGAGCCCTGTTCACCGCCAGGACCTCACTCAATTCCGGGAACACGACCTCAAACCCACCTCCGCCACCGCAGCATGTAGCCCACTCTCCAGTAGTGCCTTCAGGCTCCACAAACTCAATTCCCTCTATTGCGGAAAGAACTTTACGAGGTTCTTCCGTTATTCCCAGATATCGAGCAAGCTGACATGGGTCATGATAGGTGACCTTTGCCTCTTCAGGAAATCGCAATTCCTTCGACCCAATTAATTCAGCCACTACTTGCGAAAAATGCTTGACCTCCAGATCGTAGTCATCAAGATACTCAGGCAGCAGATCCCGCAGCGCATATGTACATGAAGGAACAATTCCAATAATCCTCTTGACGCCATGAGACTTCAAATTATCATGTGTCTTTCGGGCATTTTCAGCGAATTCCTCCTGCAACCCAGCGAAATGCAAGAGTGCCCCACAGCACGGTTCATCCTCACCAAGATAGCCAAAGTCGACCCCCAGATTGCTTAGAACCCTGGCAGCGCTTCTCAAAGGTTGCCTCTCAAGTGATCTTTGCTTTACAAATATCTTCTGGTATAACCCGGCAAGGTCCAGTCCCCATTCCTTCTGCAGATTGGCAAGAGACATCGGCAGCTCAGCACCAATGGGGCTCTTATCCATCATTCGAAGGAGTGACATCATGGACTCCAGTTGATCTCCATACTGATATCCACAGCCAGCAAAGAACACGGTCTCACCCGAATTGGGGAGATCAAGTCCTTCTGCCCAGCTTGCGGTCTGTTCACTGGGAACACCAAACATATCCTGTTTTGTTATAATATTTTGCGCAATATACCGCAATCCTGGCGGTATTAAACCCTTGCCTTTTTGACTCATATATTTGTACTCCCTAGAGAATGTGCATATAAATGGATAGTCAAGACTTATTCTTCTGATCAATTGGATGAAAGAAAGGGATGCAAACTTTATCAGGGCCTCTATATCAGGATTTGCGTTTTACCGCTTCTCCTGACAGAGCACTGGTTCGTCAACAGTGAGGGTTCTAAGATGACGCTAAACGCTTCTGCACAAGCTCAACCACCTCTGTGGGGAATCGGGCAATACCAACACCAGCCTCTTGAAGGGCAGAGACCTTGCTCTGAGCCGTACCTCTTCCATCCCCCTGAATAATAGCCCCTGCATGCCCCATTCTCTTTTCTTGAGGGGCATTCATTCCAGCGATGTAAGCGACCACCGGTTTAGTCATTGAATTCTTGATGTAGTCGGCCGCCTCTTCTTCCTGCACACCACCAACCTCCCCTACGATCACTACCAGGTCAGTATCAGGGTCCTCTTCGAACAGGCGCAGAAGCTCAGGGACGTTGGTGAACACTACAGGATCAGCCCCACTACCCACAACGGTGCTCTGGCCGAAACCAGCAGTGGCAAGATTAACACTGACCTCGTAAGAGAGGGTTCCGCTCCTGGAAATCACGCCGATGCGGCCCGGATTAAACATATTCCCCGGCATTATCCCCATCTTGGCTTTGCCCACAGTTATAACTCCCGGACTTGTCGGGCCCACAATTTGCACATCGCTATTAGCGGCATACTCACGAATTTCCATAACATCACGGACAGGCATATGCTCTGTAATCACAACGATAAGCTTGATTCCGGCATCAATTGTCTGAAATGCCGTCTCCTTCACGCCCGGGGGAGGCACAAAGAACACGGAAGCCTCAGCACCCTGTTCGGCCACTGCTTCAGCTACAGTATCATAAACAGGAATTCCTTCTACCACCCTGCCACCCTTCCCCGGTGTCACGCCGGCAACGATGTTCGTTCCATAATCCAGCATCCACCAGGCCTGTGTTCGGCCTGCTCTTCCGGTAATACCCTGTACCAATACCTTCGTCTCCTGGTGTAGCAGAATACTCATGCCGTTCCCTCCAGAAGTCCCGCTAGATAGTCTATCGCTTTCTCTGTGGAAACCTCGGTAACAACGTGCACTCCATTATTACGAAAGATCTCCCACGTCTCCTCCTGGTGGTTCCCCAGAGCCTTGGCCACGATGGGGATAGTAACACCATATTCCTCCATGTACTTCACAACCCCTTTCGCGCCCTCATGAATCGGGTTAATCCCGCCATAGACATTGATGAACACAGCCCTTAACCCTTCCTTTTGCAGCACCAGGTCCATCACGTTATATAGAAGCTCTTCCGTGATGCCACCACCAGTTTCCAGAAAGTTGGCCGGTTTCAATCCCTGTCCAACTATTATGTCCATACTGGCCATGCCTAGCCCCGCCCCACTGGCGATAAGCCCTATATCACCGTCGAGTTCAACATATGTAACGCCTATCTCACGTCCCTTTCGCTCGAGCGGATTATGAATACGACCCTCAACGTCCAGCTCGAGATCTTTGTGGCGATACAAGCTCGAATCATCGATTTCGAGCTTGGCATCGAGTCCCAAATAGGTCCCCTGAGCAGTTCGAACAAGTGGATTTATCTCAGCAACCGTAGCATCATAACTTTCAAAGACACGATAGAGAGCAGTAAGCATGCTGGCGACCTGAGTGACCTCATATCCTTCCATGCCTACCTCCCGGCACATCTCCCTTGCTTCCTCAGGGCGAAGTCCTTTGCTCATGGAGACCGGCCTCGTGGCCACCGATTCCGGCCGTTCCTGTGCTATCTGGTTAATGGACACCCCACCTTCAGAGCTAATGATCGCCACCGGGCTGCCATGGTATCCATCTATGGTAATTCCTGCATAAAACTCCTTGGCCACATCGACCTTTTGAGCCACCATTATCTGCTGTACAGGCAATCCCTTTACCGACGAGCCCAACAGACCTTCAGCAACTTTCTCTACCTGATCGAGTGACTCAGCCGTCTGCACAGCCCCGGCAACACCTCGTCCTCCCGCCAGGATCTGGGCTTTCAACACCACAGGCAACCCTATCTCCTCGGCCTTTTCCCGGGCCTCTTGTGGAGAACTCACCACCGCGTTATGCGGCATCGGAATACCCTTACGGGCAAACAGCTGGCTTGCTTCAAATTCATATAATCTCATAGGCTATCACCTGATATAGAATAGCGTATTCAAGCTATTCAGTCAAATTTCGGAGGGGTAAAAAGGCGTTCATCTCAGTCTATTTTGCACACCTCAAGCAAGACTAAAATTTTACATCCAGACTCATAAATGCTAAACTGAGAAAGGTCCTAGAGGCCATTGTGCAAGCTAATGCAGAAGGCAAAAGGAGGCATATGGGAATCAAAACTGTTGAGCAGTTCCGTGAATCACTGAAAGACGTCCACCCCACTGCATATATCCTGGGAGAGAAGGTGGAAAACGTACATGAACACCCACTAATCAGTTATATGCTGGCAGCGGTGGAAAAGACCTATGAGCTGGAAAATGACCCGGAGGAGGGTCGCCAGCACCTCGTGACGAAGTCGGACTTAATCGACGAGGATGTGAGTCGCTTTGTCAAGTTCTACAAGAGCCCCGAGGACCTTCTCGCCAAGGTGAGAATGCTCAAATTCCTCTCTCATCAGATCGGCGGTTGCTACATGCGGTGTACAGGCATGGACGCGATGAATTCGATCGGTATAGAAGCATACAACTGCGATCAGAAACATGGTACCAACTACTGGGAAAGATTGCAGGACTTTGTCAAATACGTTCAGAAGAATGACCTCACTGTATTCAGCGGCGTGACAGATGTAAAAGGCGACAGGACACAGCGCCCATCGGAGCAAAGCGACCCGGATATGTATCTGCGGGTGGTAGACAGGAACAATGACGGCATCGTCGTCAGGGGGGCCAAGATCCACCAGACCGGCTCGCTCTGCTCTCACTGGGGACTGATTGTGCCCACCAGAGAGATGCGCGAAGGCGACAAAGACTATGCCCTCTCATTTGCTTTCCCCGTTGACGCCGAGGGCGTGGTCCACGTTTACGGCAGGGGCACGCTGGAATCAAGACCACTTGAGGGATGTGACCTTGGTAATGTTAGATTCAGCAAGTTTGCGCCTGTAATCCTTTTCAAGGATGTTTTTGTACCCTGGGAAAATGTATTCCTGTGCGGCGAATATGAATACGCAGGGAACATGGTAAGGAACTTCGGTAATTACCATCGGCATTCACATGGCGGCTGCAAGTGTGGTGTTGGAGATGTCCTTATTGGCGCTGCTGCTGCATCTTGCGACTACAACGGCATGTCGAAGAGACCTTCGCATGTCAACAACAAGATAGCTGAGATGCTTAAGACCACTGAGGCAATCTACGGATGCTCCATTGCCGCATCTGTTGAATCCACGCCAACCCCGTCAGGGATTTACACTGTTAACGCTGTGCTGTCAAATATCTCCAAGCTTTACGAAGGCAAAGAGTTGGCAGAAGTCATTCGCTTGATGATTGAAATTGCAGGCGGCATGGTGGCGGATGTCCCCTCGGACAAGGATTTCCAGCATCCGGAGATAGGACCACTCCTTACGAAATATCTCAGGGGATCGGATGACTACTCCACGGAGGACAGGATACGAATGTTCAGGCTGATTGAGAAACTTGCCTTTGAGAGCAGGGACATCGTTTCCAACGTCCACGGAGCTGGCTCGCCAGAGACACATCGAATGACGGTACTGAGGAACTCAAACATCGATGAAAAGAAGAAATTCGCCAAGAAGATAGCCGGCATCA
Organism: Dehalococcoidia bacterium; assembly: GCA_046545575.1. Taxonomy (GTDB): domain Bacteria; phylum Chloroflexota; class Dehalococcoidia; order SZUA-161; family SpSt-899; genus JAGXOF01. The sequence goes on along the minus strand of JBKGZM010000019.1, from coordinate 9,142 downwards.
AAGAAGAATAGATAGATCACCGACCACGAACAGGCATATAAAGCCGCCGCGCACTGGTCAGAGCGCGGCGGCTTGACCCATACATCGCCCAAAACCAGGACAGGGGTAGTAAATCGACCCAAAGCTCTGCTAAAATTGGAACAAAGACTCAAAAAAGGAGGACAGCGAATGCTTCCAATCGGAGAATCTATTCATATTATCAAGAAGACTATAAGGGAAGCCGTTGACAACCGCGATAAGGATTTCATTCAGGATCTCGCAAAGAGACAGGTTGAGGGCGGGGCAAAAGCTCTGGATCTGAATATGGGGCCCATGAAGAAACGTGGCGCCGAAACCATGGAATGGATGGTAGATACCGTACAAGAGGTAACTGATGTTCGGCTCTCACTCGATACCTCAAATGCGGAGGCAATGGAGGCAGGCCTGGCTAAGTGTAAGCAGAGGGCAATCATTAACAGCACCAATGCAGATCCTGAGCGAATGAAAGTATTGATGCCCATGGCGGCCAAATACAATGCTGACCTCATATGCTTGACACTCAGGCGTACCGGATTGCCGGTCGAAGCCGAACAAAGGGTCGAGATAGCCACCGATGACATGATGCCTGCAGCCATGGAATATGGTCTGCCCTTCGAAAACATCATCTTTGATCCACTGGTACTTACAGTGGATGGTACCCAGGATCATGGTCCTAACGTGGTTCGAGCAGCCAGCATTCTCAAGCAGCTGAATGATCCGCCATTTAAGTTAACCTGCGGACTATCCAATGTCTCCAACGGACATCCAGAGGAAACGCGCTACGTACTTAACTGCACGTATCTGGCGATGCTAATGGGAGCAGGCATGGATTGTCCCATTGTTGATACACTCGACTCCAATGTAATGGAGACAATGCGCATTGTCGAGGAAAGGGATGATTCCACCCCCGCAGGGAAGCTATACATTGCCCTGCATGATGCCATTGCAGAGGATGAGGAGTTTGACACATCCATGGCGGATATGAACGACCCTGACCAGAGCAATATCGTGAAAGCATACAAGATACTGGAAGACAGGATGCTCTATGCTCACGATTTCCTGAGGCTTTAGGAAGCACTAAACATTCAGCGCCTCCCAAATTCCCTTTCAATTTGGGAGGCGCTGAAATACATAATCGTTGGTCTTCCGTGCGGACAGGTGCGAGGAGACTGTGTCTGCTCCAGTTGCCGGATCAAGTCTTCCATCTCCCGAATGGTTAGAGTATCTCCGCTCTTAATCGCCCCATGACAGGCCAGCGAAGCAGCGATGTCGTACTGCCACTGGCTTTTCTGTCCACTTTCAAACGAGTCCAGTATTTCAAACAGTGCATCTCTTATTGCATCCTGCTTTAGCATGGCGGGAACTGCGCGAAGGAGGTATGTCCGCTCCCCGAAATGCTCCAGAGAGAAGCCAGCTGAAGTCAAGACCCCCCACTCTGAATCCAATATCTCAGACTGTTGTGCCGTAAGCTCAATGGTCATTGGCTCTAGCAATCCCTGAACATCCACCGCTTTCCTTGATTGCTGATCCCTCACCCTCTCAAATCGCACCCTTTCGTGCGCTGCATGCTGGTCGATAAGATAAAGCCCTTCCGAGGCTTCCGCCATAATGTAAGCATTTTGAAATTGACCGATAACCCGCAGAATGGGCAATGTCGTGCCGGGTTCCGTGGTCTCCCTTTCACCAGCGGGCTGAGAGGAAACCGTCACGCTGAGTCCCGTGGTATGGGGAAACGGAACTGAGGTAGGAGCCGGACCAGTGAGAGGAGGCGGCGTCCGTCTGCCATGTTGAGGCTCATACCCGACCAGTGTAGCTCGCACCGCCTTCTGAACGGCGGAGAAAATGTCCCGCTCGCTACGGAACTTCACCTCGCTTTTGGATGGGTGAACATTAACATCCACCTCCGAGGGAGGCAATGATAGGTTAATAACCGCTATTGGATGTCGCCCTGTCATCAGCATGCCCTGATACGCTTCCTCAACAGCGTAGGTCAGCATCCGGCTTTGCACCCAGCGGCGGTTGATGAAAAAGCTAAGATAATCCCGGCTAGACCTCGATACGGACGAGGGACTGATGTGTCCACTCACCTGGATCTGTGCGCCCGGCTCAGATGAGTGCACCTCCAGCATTGCCTGCGCGATGTCCAGCCCGTAAACTTCGACCAACACATCGCGCAAATTACCATTTCCGGGAGAGCGAAGATTCGTCCTCCCGTTAACGGTAAGACTGAACTTGACCTCCGGGAAAGCCAGGCTGTACTGCGTCACCAGATAACTTATGTGACCGTTCTCCGTACTCACGGATTTGAGGAACTTGAGACGGGCGGGGACGTTCTGGAACAAGTTCTGAACCGTGATAGTCGTGCCCTGCGGAGCACCCTGTTTGGATCTGCTGGTTAGATTTCCGCCCTTGAACGTAACCGCCGTGCCGGTCAACTCATTTGCGTGCCGCGTGACCACTGACACGTCTGCAACGGCCGCAATCGAGGGCAAGGCCTCACCGCGGAAACCGAGGGTGGAGAGCGTCTCGATGTCGGTCTCGGCAGTTATCTTGCTGGTGCTGTGCCTGTAGAAGGCGAGTTCCACTTCGTCAGCCGGAACCCCCATCCCGTTGTCAGATATGCGTATTAATCGCTTGCCGCCATCCGTAACCTCCACGGTGATATGCGTGGCACCGGCATCCAGAGAATTCTCCACCAGTTCCTTCACCACAGAAGCGGGCCTCTGAACTACCTCTCCGGCAGCTATTTTGGAAACGACATTTGGTTCAAGGGCTTTGATGGGCATTTGTTAGTCACCTTCCATTGTGGGAACTCTCCTGTGGGAATCCTCTCCCGAGGATGATTCGAGGTCGAAGACCTCTCCCACAATCAGGGTGATCCCCTTCCCCCTCTTAAAATAAGAGGGGAAATTAGAGCTAGCCAGCTTTGCCTGCCAGCTCGTGCTTCTTTGCCAACATCTTCTGTAAGTATTGACCGGTGAGGGAATCATCAACCTCAGCTACATCCTCGGGAGTACCTGTGGCTACTACCTGACCTCCCCGCTCCCCACCCCCCGGACCGAGGTCGATGACCCAGTCAGCGGACTTGATCAAGTCCAGGTGGTGTTCAATCAGGATCACCGTATTGCCCGCATCCACAAGCCGCTGCAGCACCTGCAGCAATGCCTTGACGTCGTGGAACGAGAGCCCGGTCGTCGGCTCATCGAGAATATAAAGCGTTCGCCCGGTAGCCCGGCGGGACAGTTCCGTGGCCAGCTTGACCCGCTGTGCCTCGCCGCCCGAAAGGGTTGTCGCAGGCTGCCCCAACTTGACATAACCCAAGCCCACGTCCCGCAGCGTCTCCACCTTGGCCTTCACAGCGGGGAAGTGCTCGAAAAACTCGCAGGCCTCCTCTACACTCATATCGAGGACCTCAGCGATGTTCTTGCCCTTGAACTGGATCTCAAGCGCCTCGCGGTTGTACCGCTTGCCCTGACACACCTCACACGGAACGGTGACGTCGGGCAGGAACTGCATCTCTATCTGGATATATCCCTCGCCTCGACAGGACTCACAACGTCCGCCTTTGACATTGAAGGAAAACCGTCCCGCCCGATACCCGCGGGCACGCGCCTCCGGCACGGTGGCGAACAATTCCCGAATGGGGGTAAAGGCACCCGTGTACGTTGCCGGGTTCGAACGCGGCGTGCGCCCGATGGGCGACTGGTCGATATTTACCACCTTGTCGATATTCTCAATCCCCAGGATCTCATCACATTCCCCCGGCTTCTCCCTCGCCCTGTGGAAGATCTGGGCCAGCTTCTTATGCAGAATCTCGTCAACGAGCGTACTCTTGCCACTACCGGACATGCCGGTCACACACACAAATTTCCCCAGCGGAATATGCACATCGATGTTCTTCAGATTGTTCTCCCTGGCCCCCTTGATGACAACCTCCTCACCTGAGCCGCTGCGGCGTGTTTCGGGAACGGGGATCTCCCTTGCCCCACTCAGGTATTGGCCAGTCAGAGAATCTTGACACTTCTCGATTTCATCGACAGGTCCACTCACCATCACTTCACCCCCGTGTTCCCCAGCACCTGGGCCAAGATCGATAACCCAGTCGGCCGACCGTATCATGGCCTCGTCATGCTCGACAACCAGGATGGTATTTCCTGCGTCCCGCAAACCCTTTAACGTATCGATCAGCCGCGAATTGTCCACAGGGTGAAGTCCAATTGTCGGCTCATCGCAGATATAGGTTACGCCCCTGAGCCCGCCGCCGAGCTGTGTAGCCAGCCGGATCCGCTCCGCCTCGCCACTTGACAATGAACTCGAAGGCCGGTCAAGAGTCAGGTAATCGAGTCCAACGTTCAGAAGGAAACCCAACCGCGCCCTGACCTCCTTCAAGATTTGCACCGCGATCGTTTGCTCGCGTTCGCTCAAAATTGGCGTGCTTTTGCCATCTGAACCGTCAAGTGTCCCTGTCCACTCCAGAGCATGATTAATGGAAAGCGAGGTAACATTCATAATATTTTTATCACCGATGGTTACCGCCAGCGATTCGGGCTTGAGCCGCTTCCCCTGGCACACAGGACACGGCAGGGAAGTCATATAACGCTCGATCTCCGCCCTTACAAAGTCGCTTTCCGTTTCCTTATGACGACGCTCCAGATTGGGAATAACGCCCTCGAAGCCGATAAAGTGCTGCCTGATATGCCCAAAGCGGGTTCGATACTTGACCAGCTCACCGCCCTCTTCGCCGTAGAGTATCAAATTAAGATGCTCTTCACTCAAGTCTTTGACCGGAACACGCGGCGAGAAACCGTACTCCCGGGCCAGGTCCTGAAGCTGATAAGCGTACCAGTTACTCATCGGGCCGGACTTCGCCCACGGGATAATGGCTCCCTCAGCAAGGGAGAGGTTCTTGTTGGGAATGACTAGGTCGGGATCGACCTCCTGTTTCATGCCGATCCCCGTACAGGCCGGACATGCGCCATGGGGACTGTTGAAACTGAACGTTCTCGGCTCTATCTCACCAAAACTTATTCCGCAGTGAGGACAGGCAAAATGCTCCGAGAAGAGCATGTCTTCACCCTCAGGAGTGGAGATCAGAACCAGTCCTTCCCCCAGCTTCAAAGCCGTCTCAACGGAGTCAGACACCCTCCCCTGCTGCCCCTCCTCCCCGCCGGCTACCAGCCGGTCGACCACTGCCTCTATGGTATGGCTTTTGTACCTGTCAAGGCTAATGTCTTCGGAAAGATCGCGGATTTCGCCATCCACCCGCGCCCGGACGTATCCACTCTTCCTCAAATTCTCAAATACGGACTGATACTCGCCCTTGCGGTCCTTGACTATCGGGGCCAGTATCATGAACCGCTGGCCCCGGGGGAGCTTCAGGACGGAATCAACGATTTGCTGAACGGTTTGCTGGGAGATTTCCCTTCCGCACTGCGGGCAATGGGGATGCCCCACCCGTGCAAAGAGCAGTCGCAGGTAGTCATAAATCTCGGTCACCGTGCCCACTATTGAGCGGGGATTCCGGCTGATTCCTTTCTGGTCGATGGAGATCGCCGGACTCAAACCCTCGATATAGTCGACATCCGACTTGTCCATCCGCCCCAGGAACTGACGTGCATAAGCCGAGAGCGACTCCACATACCGGCGCTGTCCCTCCGCATATATGGTATCGAAGGCCAGAGAACTCTTCCCCGATCCCGATACGCCGGTTACTACCACCAGCTTATCCCTGGGGATGTCGAGGTCGATATTCTTGAGGTTATGCTCCCGGGCACCCTTTATCTGAATGGCATTATTAGAAGGCATGATATTCCTGCATACTCATTGTATCAAGGGGAAGGTAGGGGTTCAAATGCCGTAGCAGGGGCAGGTTGCAACCTGCCCCTGCTACGGCATTTGACAAACAATCCGTCAAGATTTATTCTTTAAACACACATTCTATTCATTGGCAAATCGACTGGTATCTTCCTTTAAAACATCGTGGTAAAATAATAGAAAAGAGAATCTACACTGCCCACCCCCACAACACCAGAACTGGGGAGGAACTGAGGAGAGGATGAGGATACTCCTGGTAGAGGACGACAAAGGAGACCGGAAGCTGATCTCCAATGCCCTGACCACCTACGATCCGGACTGGCAGGTGGAGGAAGCAGCGTCCGGTGAAGAGGCCCTGCAGCGTTTAGAACAGGGAGAACAGTACGACGTGGTACTCCTCGACTACAGGCTCCCGGGGAGAAATGGACTGGAGACCCTGCAGGATATCCGCAAAAGCGAGATATCACCACCGGTAGTGATGGTTACAGGGAAAGGGGACGAACAACTGGCGGTGGAAGCGATGAAGGCCGGCTCTTATGATTACGTAGCCAAGAGCGAGGATTATCTCCAGCGGCTCCCCCTTACGGTTGAAAGAGCTATGGAAACTCATCGGGCAAGCGTGAAACAAAAGCAGGCCGAAGAGGCCTTGAGAGAAAGCGAGGAGAGATACCGCAACCTGGTTGAACGCGCCAACGATGGGATATGCATCATCCGGGACGGTATCGTGAAATATGCCAATAACCGCCTGACACAAATGTGGGATGGCAGTACCGAGGAGGTCGTTGGTACGCCCTTCACCGACTATGTACACCCCGACACCCTCAACGAGGTACTCGACCGTTACCAGCGGCGCATGGTGGGAGAGGAAGTTCCTTCTATATATGAGACCAAGCTCAAACGCAGGGACGGCAGCACGCTATGGGCTGAACTGAACACAGGTATAATCAACTACGAGGGAAAACCAGCGGACATGCTGATCATTCGTGATATCACCGAGCGCAAGCAGGTGCAGGAGGAGCGCGAGGCGATGTTTGAGTCCGTTGCCGATGCCATGACGGTTGCCAATCTGGACGGAACCATCATCAAGGTAAATCAAAGGTCTGTGGAAATGTTTGGCTTCAATGCCAGGGATGAGATGCTCGGTAGCAGCGCTGTTGAACGTATAGCCCCTCAGGACCGTGAAAGGGTAGCTGATCATGTACGAAAGGCCATAAAGGAAGGGCAGGCTAGAGGTCTGGAGTGTGCCTTCCTCAGGGCAGACGGCTCGGAATTCCCGGGAGAGTTAAGTACCAGTGTCTTCAGGGATGTTTCTGGCAAGGCCGTTAGCCATATCTCGATCGCCAGGGACATCACTGAGCGCAAGCGGACGGAAGAGCAGTTACAGCATACTGCCGATGAAATGGAGGCCATGTTTGAGTCGGTGCCCGACTCTATATCGGTCATGGATCTGAACGGCAACATAATCAAGACAAACAGAAGAACCGCTGAGATATTCGGCTTTGATACCAGTGAAGAACTCACCGGCAAAAACGCTGCCGAACTTATAGCCCCGCAAGAGCGTGAAAGGGTAGCAAATCAGACACAGAAGGCCATGGAAGAGGGAGCAGTAGCTCATCTCGAGTGTTCTCTCCTTAAAGCGGATGGGTCGGAATTTCCGGGTGAGTTAAGCGCAAGTGTGATCAAGGATGGCGCAGGTCGTGTTGTGAGCTATATCTCGATTACACGTGACATCACCGAGCGCAAACGGATGGAAGAGGAGCTGCGGGAGAATGAGGAATTTCAGAAGATACTCTTACAGAACTCTCCTCATCCTGTAGGCGTTTACAATCCGGATACCTCTATCAGATTCGTGAACCGTGCGCTGGAGGAACTCACCGGGTTTTCCGCCTCGGAGCTAGTTGGAAAGCAAGCCCCCTTCCCATGGTGGACGCAGGAAACCATACAGACATCAACCAGTAGTTTCAGAGAAGCACTGCAAGAGAGAAGGTATAAAGCTGAAAGGACCTTCCAGAGGAAGAACGGAGAACGATTCTGGGTTGAGATCACTTCCACACCTGTGTGGATTGATGGAGAGTACAGGTATCTCGTGGCCAACTGGGTTGATGTCACCGATCGCAAGCGGGCGGAGGAGGAGCTGAGAGGAAGCGAAGCTCAGTTTTCCAGTGCCGTGCAGATGGCACATCTCGGACCATGGGAATATGACGCTGTAAACGACATATTTATATTCAACGACGCCTTCTATAAGATGTTCCGCACCACCGCTGAGGAGGCCGGCGGGTATACCATGCCATCCGCTGAATATGCGAGGCGTTTTGTCCATCCTGAAGATGCTCCTATCGTTGGTGAGGAAGTTCGCAAAGCCCTTGAATCCGATGATCCCCATTTCAGCAGGCAGATCGACCACCGGATCATTTACGCAGATGGCGAGGTCGGATATATTTCCGTGCGTTTCTTTATCGTTAAAGATGAGACCGGGAGAACGGTTAGAACGTATGGGGTAAACCAGGACATCACCGAGCGCAAGCGGGCTGAGGAGAAGATCAGGGCATCTCTTGAGGAGAAGGAAACGCTTCTGAGGGAGATCCACCACAGGGTTAAGAACAATCTCCAAGTCGTCTCCAGCCTTCTCAGGCGTCAGGGGCGGCAGATTCAGGACGAGACGTTGAAGCAGTTGCTCAAGGAAAGCGAAAACCGTGTGCTCTCCATGTCACTCATCCATGAGAAGCTCTACCGCTCTGAGAACCTGGCTGCCATCAATTTTAATGAGTTCGTTAAGAGCCTGTCAAAAAGCCTTATCAGGTCCTATGGCATTGCCAACGTTGTCCTCAGGACGGATATAGAGGCCATCCAGCTCCCCATTGATACCGCCATACCCTGTGGGCTGATAGTCAACGAACTTGTCTCCAACTCCCTGAAATATGCCTTCCCTGAAGGGCAAGCAGGCGAGATTGAGATTGCACTCCAGCGAAGAGGTGACAGTGAGATCGAGCTTGCAGTACGAGACAATGGCGTAGGCATACCCGAGTATGTCGATATCAGAAACACGGATTCGCTAGGAATGCACCTGGTTACACTACTGGGAGAGAAGCAGCTCGGTGGCAAGGTCGAGCTTGACAGAAGTCAGGGGACGGAGTTTCGGATTCGATTCCCATTGTCATAGCTAAGTTTCTTTGGTTGGTAAAATTGCATAGCTTGGCCGACGTCGGCCAAGCTATGCCTCCTCAATCACAAGCGGCAGAATGCGTATAACATGAAAAAAGGACGAGTCTTGGTAGTTGTAAGTGATGCCATCGTCGCCGATGATGTATCC
>JBKGZM010000018.1:0-34036 GCA_046545575.1 Dehalococcoidia bacterium | reverse complement strand
ACTTTCGAGGGGCTAATGAAGGTAGAGAATTGAAGTCTGTCTGGAAGATCCGCTACAGGAATGTGAACGATTATAGCTGTACCAGGGCTGTCAACACTTAATCGTAAAAGAGCCTTTAGAAAGGGGGACTAAAGCGGATTGGTCCCGGCTTATCTGGGTTAGGGGCTACCTGAGGATATTCCAAGGTCTTGAATCTCGTAGTTTAGGCTCTCATTGCCGAGACGCTCAATCAGTCCCGATATCTGGTCATCAACACAGACAACTACGGGAGATATACCCGAGTAGGAGGCCTCTACAATCGCTTCCTTCACCCCATAAAAGTAAGCAGGAGTTACTCCGATTTGTCTGAGGGCGCACAAGGATTCAAGCCCTATAGCAGCAACGAAGTTGCCTTGCCCCACTAATCTCTTGAGTCCCTCAAGGTCTACATTCCTGGATCCACCTCTGTGCACCCCGGGGACCTTGACTATGGTTATCCTGCCATAACTGAATTCCACGATCCCTTCTATATTCGCGACCCCGACCTCCCCACCTGCCTTAGCATCACAGATCGCCACTCCTCGTGCTCCAATACCAGTGTCCTCAATCGCATAAAGAAGTCCATTCATCATTTTCAGCCCGACGGACTGGCCATTTGATATGTCGGTTTCAGCTATAGCAGCACATACAGTGGCCTTTGTTATAGCTCTCCCAACAAAGGCAGAATAATCGCTCATCTCGCGTGCCATTTGCAGCACCCAGTCCACCCCTTCTCTGGTTACCATGTACCTCGATCGCCCCTCGGAGACTACAAAGCCTTCTTCCAGCAATTCCTTGACATATTCCGATACCGCCTGTGAAGTCACCCCGATCTTCGCAGCGATGAGCTTCTGCTGAATATTGGGTTGATTGGCCGCTATCTCGACCAGTATCTGGAATTTTGTCGCCAGGTTTTTGTTGCGCAGTATGCGAGCCATTGCTAACGACTATTATATGATTTAGTTATCGGAAACGCAAAGTTGCAGCATTATTTCACGAATACCTGTATTGACGCTGGAATTTATCAATGCTAGACTTCTGGTAAGGAGGGGTAAGAGATGTCGGAAATTGAAATTGGCACAGTCAGCACATTCTTTGCCAAGCCGATGGTAGCGGGGATTGATCTTACGGCGCCTATCAAAGTGGGAGACAAACTACACATCACAGGCCACACGACGGATATGGAGTGTGTCGTGGAATCCATGCAGATTGAGAACGTCAATGTGCAGGAAGCAAAGGCAGGAGACTCCGTCGGAATTAAGGTGCCCGACCGAGCCAGGCGTGGTGACAACGTCTACAAAGTCACCAACTAGAGATTGAATCCCGCAGTTACCCTGGAAGGATTTGTTCAGATGGATTTGAGCAGATTTGCCATCTCTATGGCATTAAGAGCTGCGTCAAACCCTGCATTGCCCATCTTTGTCCCCGAGCGCTCTATAGCCTGCTCCAAAGTATCAGCGGTAATGACACCAAAGGTCGTCGGGATTCCTGCCTCCAGGCCCACCTGGGCTACGCCACGGCTTACCTGTGTAGCGATGTAGTCGAAATGAGGCGTTCCTCCGCGGATCACCGCTCCCAAGCAAACAACCGCGTCGTACTTCCCACTTTGGGCCATTCTCTTGGCAACGAGAGGGATCTCATAAGCCCCCGGTGTCCATGCAATCTCAGTGTCCTCATCCTTGACACCATGTCGAGCAAGAGCATCCCTGGCTCCCCCTAAAAGCTTGGCGGTAACGAATTCATTAAATCGCGAAACAACGATCCCAAACCTCAACCCCTCACCAAGTAGTGTCCCTTGATACTCTTTACTCAATATTCCCTCCTTACATCGAAGTTAATAGTTGAACTATAGAAAAGTCAACTACACAACCAACTACCCGATATTGATCCGGTGCCCCATCTTATCTCTTTTTGTTTGTAAATAACGGAGGTTTTGAGGATTCACCGGAGTCATAATCGGAATAGTTTCAACTACCTTTAACCCATATCCATCCAGCCCAATAACTTTTTTGGGGTTGTTGGTCAAGAGGCGTATATTGCGCACGCCAAGGTCAGCCAGGATTTGTGCACCAATCCCATAGCCTCGAAGGTCTGCAGGAAATCCCAATTTCTCATTGGCTTCCACAGTGTCCAATCCATCATCCTGAAGAGCATAGGCCTTGATCTTGTTGTGAAGTCCGATACCTCTACCCTCCTGTCGCATATAGAGGAATACTCCTCTTCCCTCCCGCTCTATTGCCTCCATGGCTACATGGATTTGCTCCCCACAATCACAGCGCAGACTTCCAAAAACATCCCCTGTAAGGCACTCACTATGCACTCTAACGAGTATTGGCTCGTCACCGTCAATCTCTCCCTTGACCAGAGCAACGTGCTCATCCGGATCAATAACACTCTTATACGCGAAGGCGGTGAACTCTCCATATTTGGTAGGCAGGTGAGCTTCAGCAACGCATTGTACCAGCTTGTCATGCCTTCGGCGATAGGCAATCAGTTGGGATACTGTTATGATTCTGATTCCGTGTTCCTCCGCCAGTTTCTCCAGATCCGGCAATCGTGCCATCGTTCCATCTTCATTCATTATCTCGCAGATAACTGTTGCAGGAGTAAGACCTGCCAATTTAGCGAGATCAATCGAGGCCTCAGTGTGACCAGCTCGAACCAGCACCCCTCCATTCTTAGCACGCAGTGGGAACATGTGGCCCGGATAGACTATATCCTCAGGCCGGGTTGAGGAATCAACAAGAGCTCTCACAGTAGTGGCACGGTCTTCCGCGGAAATGCCTGTTGTTACACCATGCCTAGCCTCAACCGACACGGTAAACGGACTCCCAAACGGGGTGCTTCCCCGCTGGGCCATCATCGGTATCTTGAGCTCATCAAGCCTCTCCGCAGTCAAGGGCACACAAATCAGTCCCCTGGCATACTTGGCCATGAAGTTAATTGCACCCGGTGTTATTTGCTCCGCCGCTATAACTAGGTCACCCTCGTTTTCCCTTTCTGCATCGTCCACCACTATGACAAACTTGCCAGCCTTTATGTCTTCAATCGCCTCCGGAATTGTTGCCAATGCCATATATTTCAGCCCCCCACTTGAGCAATATGAATCTGTCCGGCTTATGAAAAGCTCCTTCTCCTTACAGGCTTATTATACTCCCCAAACTGGGGGAATCTCAATCTGCTGATTTTTAAGTATATTTGACATAGTTTGTAGCAATAGTTACAATGGTAGGTAAACCAGATAAAGGCACAAGTCGCTTATCTAAGGATTTGTGACCCTGCAAATGGTTAATGATTTGCAGGGTTTTGGTTTAAAGGAGGTGTAAACTTGAAGGGAGAGATAAAGAAGCTCGTCCAAGATAGGGGATTCGGTTTCATCACTGCTGAAGATCAGAAAGAGGTCTTCTTTCACCGCTCTGCTTTAGCAGGAGATGAGTTCGATACCTTGCACGAGGGTGCTGCAGTAGAGTTCAACTTGGAGAGCGGGCCTAAGGGATTTAGAGCAGCGGATGTCAAGGTAACAGAAAGCTAATTTAGGAGGTGCCTATGCTAACGGTGACTTTGAACGCAAAACAAAAGCTTGAGGAAATATTGCAGCAGCAGGAAACGGATCCGGGAACAGCTATCCGGATTGTTCCCTCTCAATCAACGTCAAACCAGCTGGAACTGGCTTTTGATGGCGAGAGGGAAGGGGACCAAATTGTAGAAAGCGAAGAAGGAACGAAGGTATTGCTCGTAGGTTCTGACCTGGCCCCCGCACTGGAGGGAGTGGTTATCGACTATCAGGAGACTCCACAAGGCGAAAGCTTTACCCTTTCCAAGCCCTCTGCTGATGACGCTAACGCCTAAGCGTTTCGCGTCATCGGTTCAACAGTCACAGCTACCATTACAATCGTTCTCTCAACTCAACCTCAGGTTCTTCACACAGTTCCTGGCTATGTTGTTATGCCCTTTGCCTTAGTACTCTGTGCTTCAGGCATTGGTCATGCACGTTGCTTTGGGGCTTGAGGCCCTTGGAGTGGAAAAAGGTGGCGTAAACTGTAAGAGATGATCGATGCTCACTGTCACCTCACGTCTGCCCGGTTTAACCCGGACAGGAGCAAGGTTATTGAAACGGCCCGCAGGGACTTGGAAGCGATCATACTTAGTGCCACGCATCCCAATCAAGTCGCAGAGGCCTTCGGCCTCTGCGACAAATATCCGCTGTTCCTTTATGCTACGCTGGGGCTTCATCCAATCTTTACAGCCGAGATCGGGGACAGCGAGCTCGAACAGTACTTACGATTTATCAAGCTCAACAGGTCCCGGATCGTGGGCATCGGAGAGATTGGTCTCGACTATCACCGTGTTACCGATTCCCACAGTATAGGGAGGATGAGGGAGATATTTGCGGAGTTCCTGCAGCTTGCAAAGGAGCTTCAACTGCCGGTGGTACTTCATTTGCGAAACGCGATCGATGAAGGACTGGAAATGGTCCTGAGAAGCGGAGTCGAGCAGGCCATGTTTCACTGCTTTACCGGCACCAGGCTACAAGCGGAGGAAATCACCTCAAACGGCTATTATGTCTCGATCGCAACGAACATCCTGAGAAGCAGGAACATAAAGAAAGCCGTAGGCAAGATACCGTTAAGTCAGGTGCTCACCGAAACCGACTCCCCGTACCTCGGACCCGAGAAAACACGGAATGTTCCTCAGAATGTGAGCCTCGTAATTGACAAGCTGGCGGAAATTCGGTCACTGCCCGTGGAGGAAGTCAACTCGATCACAAGCGCCAATGCGCGCAGGCTCTTCAACCTCCCCAAGCGAAATGCTGTGGTATAATTGTCTACAAGAATGTCTACCAATTACATGCAGCACGCTCTTGCTCTGGGCAGGAAAGCAAAAGGGCATGTCAGTCCTAATCCCGCGGTAGGAGCAGTAATAGTTAAGGGAGAGGAGATTATAGGCGAGGGATACACCCAACCTCCCGGCTCCCACCATGCGGAAATAGTGGCCCTGAAACAGGCCGGAGAGGCAGCCAGAGGCGCTACGATGTACGTAACCTTGGAGCCATGCTGTCACCGCGGACGAACACCGCCCTGCACAGAGGCTATTATCGCCAGTGGCGTCCGCGAGGTGCATATGGCAATGCTTGACCCAAATCCCCTTGTCTCCGGTAAGGGAAAGGAACAGTTGGAGTCCGCTCAGATAAACACATACGTTGGCGAGAATGGAGAAGAAGCCCAGCAAGTCAATGAGGACTACATCAAATTTATTACCACAAAAATGCCGTTTGTTACTGTCAAGTTCGCTATGAGTCTAGATGGGAAGATCGCTACCAGGAACTTCGATTCCAAATGGATAAGCAATGAGTCATCCAGGGAACGTGTTCACCAGTTACGCACAATTACCAATGCTATCATGGTGGGTTCGAACACAGTAGTGCGGGACGACCCACAGCTTACAGCCAGGACTGACCATGGTGAGCATTACCCGCTAAGGATTATCGTGGATAGCAGCGGTCAAACTCCTCCACAGGCCCAGGTATTTAAGGAACCAGGTAAGACCTTAATAGCCACAACAACGGAAATTGACTCTACCAGAGAGCAGCAATATCTTGAAGCTGGTGTAGAGGTTACAAAGCTTCCCTCTAGGAATGATATGGTCGACCTTGCTGCACTGTTCAAGGCACTGGGAGAGAGGGATATTGTCAGTGTTTTAGTCGAGGGCGGAGGACAATTATTGGGGTCGCTTTTCGATCTCGGACTGGTGGATAAAGTCCTGATTTTCATTGCTCCGATAATCATTGGAGGAGAAGAGGCGATAAATCCGGTTGCGGGCGAAGGAGTGAACTTGGTAGCCGAAGCCTGGAGGCTCACACAGGTAGAGGTCGAGCAACTGGAAGATGATATAATGGTTAGCGGATACATCAGGTGAGAGAATGTTTACCGGAATTGTAGAAGAGACAGGCACCGTGAAATTCACAGGGCAAAGGCTTGCCATCGCCGCGCAAAGGACGCTTGAGGGCACCAACCTTGGCGACAGCATAGCAGTTAACGGAGCCTGCCTTACAGTCATCGACCTTACCAGCGAGGCCTTCACCGTGGAGGTTATGCCTGAGACACTCCGCCGCACGAACTTGGGGGCGTTGAAACCAGGAGACTATGTCAATTTGGAAAGGGCCATGGCAGTTGGAGATCGACTGGGAGGGCACTTCGTTCAGGGGCATATAGATGACACCGGCCAGGTCCTCTCTGTAATTCCAGAGAAAGAAGCGATCTTGTTAAGGGTTTCGGCGTCGGAGGAGGTACTACGATACGTAGTGGAGAAGGGATTTATAGCCATAGATGGCGTGAGCTTGACTGTGGTGGAGCGAGATTCCTCTTCATTAACCATCTCACTGGTAGGCTATACCATGGAGAATACGATACTCGGCAAAAGACGGACAGGCGATTCAGTCAACCTGGAAGTTGATATCCTGGCCAAATATGTAGCCCAACTGCTAAACCAGAGCAACAGCGGACTAAGCCTTGATTTTCTGGCCGAACATGGGTTCCTTTAAGCTATTGACAATCGGTGTGTTCTCTGCGTATGATAGAGATGGAATTATTGACAATCCCCAAAGAAAGGGTTAGAGTAGTAGCGCTGCTTCTATCGGAGTTGGGATAAGGAATTCCAATGCAGCATCGGCGATAGCTGGGGTAGGTCCAATAGAGATTTGCCCTTACATAGTTCCAATGGCCTTTTCCTCACTTAGATATCACAGATTGTAGTTTTACTATGCAAATTTTCCTCGATACAGCAAACATTGAAGAGATACGTAAAGCGGCTGAACTGGGCATCATCCGTGGTGTGACCACTAATCCTTCATTGGTCGCTAAAGAGAGTTCTTCTGACCTTAAAGGGGTAATACAGGAGATAGCCTCGATCGTTGATGGCCCTATTTCCGCTGAGGTATTGAGTCAAACCCCTGCGGAGATGATAAAGGAAGCAGAGGAGATATCTTCGTGGTCTCCCAATGTGGCGGTTAAGATACCTATCTCTGCCGCCGGGCTAGAGGCTACATCCGCTCTTTCTCCAAAGGGCATAAAAGTCAACATGACGTTATGTTTCTCTGTCAATCAAGCGATACTGGCAGCAGCCGCGGGGGCCGCTTTTGTAAGCCCATTTGTCGGGCGTCTGGACGATATAGGCCACGATGGTATGGAGATAGTCTCCGACATCGTCAAGGTGTTAGAAAGATATCAGTACCCAACCAGAGTAATCGCAGCGAGCATACGCCATCCATTACACTGTGTCCTCGCTGCCAAGGCAGGGGCTCATATCGCCACGGTTCCACATAAAGTGCTAATGCAAATGATAGAACACCCTCTGACGGAGAAGGGGATAGCTCGCTTCGCCGCGGACTGGCAGCGGGTCGCGCAAGGCCTGCCTTGAGCGCAAGCGAAAGGTTAAATCAATTTATTAAATTCCTCGAGTTTATTAAGTTGGCTGAGTTCTCCGACATCCCGTTGATCCTTACCGAGTACTTCACGAACTCAAAGAGTTCCATAAACGTTGGATGTAGTGACCACGGGGACCAAAAATACCTGATTGAAGCACAAAATGAAGTGCGGGGGTAGCTTATGAATTATGCCGATCTGGAAAACAAAACTCGCGAAGAACTCATGGAGATGACCAAAGATCTGGGGCTCTCCGGCTGTTCCGGGTTACGGAAAGAGGAGCTTGTGCTTCGCTTACTGCAATCTTACACAGAGCAACAAGGGCACTCCTTCCGCGGAGGTATTCTGGAGGTAGTATCGGACGGATACGGATTCCTTCGTCAGAACAGCCTTAGTTCCAGAACCGAGAGCGACATCTACATCTCCCAATCCCAGATCCGACGCTTCCTGCTGCGCAACGGTGATCTAGTAACCGGGCAGGTGCGCCCACCAAAGAACGGTGAGCGATACTCAGGTCTTCTGCGGGTGGAAGCAGTTAATGGGCTTGATCCAGAAACAGCCAAGGCACGCCCTCATTTCGATGAGTTGATACCCGTATTTCCTCAAGAACTCATTGACCTTGAGTTTGACCCCAAAAACCTCTCCACTAGATTGCTGAATGTAATTTCCCCTATCGGGCGGGGTCAAAGGGGGCTGGTCGTATCTCCCCCGAAAGCAGGCAAGACTTTTCTTTTGAAGAATATCGCAACCGCCACGCTAAAGAACTACACTGACATCCACCTTGTCGTGTGCCTCACAGGGGAACGCCCGGAAGAGGTCACCGATTGGAAGAAATCAGTGGATGCGGAGGTCGTGAGTTCCACATTTGACGAGCCAGTCGAAGAGCACACCCGAGTGGCAGAAGTGGCTATGGAGAGAGCCAAACGCCTGGTGGAACTGGGGCAAGATGTAATGATCCTCCTTGATTCACTGACAAGGCTTACCAGAGCATATAATCTCGGTATGCCTTCGAGCGGCCGCACGCTCACTGGCGGGGTGGACACAGGCGCCCTGTATCCGCCAAAGCGTTTCTTCGGTGCTGCCAGAAATACGGAGAAAAAGGGAAGCCTGACCGTGATAGCTACATGCCTTATCGACACAGGCAGTCGCATGGACGACGTTATATATGAGGAATTCAAGGGCACAGGCAATATGGAACTCCACCTTGACCGGAAGCTCGCCGACCGCCGTATATTCCCATCTATCGATATTCAGCGTAGCGGTACCCGGCATGAGGAACTTCTACTTGACGAAAATACCCTGAAGCAGGTCTGGTTACTCCGGCGCATGATGAACATGATCTCCTCCAATGCCTCCGACACCAGCGAGGCTTCAGAACGTATCCTTGAGTACCTTTCCAAAACCAAAACCAATAAAGAATTCCTGGCCTCACTCTCCAAGGACATGTGAGGCAGGAAGACTTAACGATTTCTAATGCGTGTATCCAAGCTCTTTGCGAAAACCCTGCGCACCGCTCCCGCGGATGCGGACACAGTCAGTCACCAACTCCTGACCAAAGCTGGTATGATTCACCAGATGGCCACAGGACTGTACTCATATCTCCCATTAGGGTGGCGGGTGCTGAAGAAAATCGAGGGGATCGTAAGAGAGGAGATGAACGCCGCCGGTGGCCAGGAGTTGATGCTGCCGATTATGCAGCCGTTCGAGATATGGAAGGAAACAGGGAGAGATGTTTCCTTCGGGCAGTCTCTTTTCACGTTGAACGATCGAAGGGACCGCAAACTTTGCCTCGGCCCGACACACGAGGAAGTGATTACCAATCTCGCCAAGTCATATGTGCAAAGCTACCGTGACCTGCCTGTAATGCCCTACCAGATTCAGGCAAAGTTTCGCGACGAGCTTCGTCCCCGGGGAGGACTCCTCCGCGTCCGTGAGTTCCTCATGAAAGACCTGTACAGCATGGATGTAGATGAGGAAGGCCTGGACCAAAGCTACCAGAAGATGGTTGACGCATACAAATCCATCTTTAACCGCTGTGGCCTGCCCACAGTTATGGTGGAGGCAGATAGCGGAGCCATCGGCGGAAAGGAATCCCATGAATTTATCTCCCTCACCGAGAGCGGCGAGGACGAGGTTCTCATTTGCCCGGAGTGTGATTACGCAGCCAATGCAGAACGCGCCACCTTTACGAAACCAAGTATAGACGGAAAAGACCCATTACCTCTAGAAGAAGTATCGACCCCCGGTGCGAAGACAATCGAAGAGGTCGCAGGATTTTTCGGGGTGCCGGCAAGCCAAACTCTCAAGGCCGTTTTCTATGCTGCGGACGGAGAGGCTGTCTTTGTTATTATACGAGGAGACCTGGAAGTAAACGAGGTAAAGCTCAAGAATGCCCTGAAATGTGCTGAGCTCCGTCTGGCCACCGAGGAAGAAGTGGCTGGAGTGGGGCTGGTGGCAGGTGCAGCTTCGCCTATAGGAATTAACGGAATAAGGGTTGTAGCGGACGACTCTATAACCTCAGGAACAAACTTCATCGTGGGAGCAAATAAACCCGACACCCACATTAAGAACGCCAACTATCCCCGAGATTTCGAAGTGGACATACTGACCGATATAGCCCTCGCTAGGGCAGGATACAGCTGCCCAAGGTGCGGAGGAGACTTGCTATCCAGACCCGGTATTGAAGTCGGACACACCTTTAGACTGGGCACGACCTTTAGCGAGAAGCTCGGAGCATTATATCTTGATCAGGATGGGACCCAGAAGCCTATTATCATGGGTTGCTACGGTATAGGATTGGGAAGATTGCTTGCCGCCGTAGTTGAAATAAATCACGACGAGAAGGGGATTATCTGGCCTGCAGCCATCGCTCCTTATCAGGTCTATATGTGCGTGCTGAACACCGACAAAAATGAAGTAGCGGATGCGGCAGGCAAACTCTATTCCACACTCACCGAAGCGGGATTTGAGGTCCTGCTTGACGATCGAGACGAATCGCCGGGGGTTAAATTCAACGATGCAGACCTGTTGGGCATCCCAATAAGGATAGTGGTCAGCCCTCGCACACTCAAGCAGAACAAAGTGGAAGTAAAATTACGTGCTCAGGAAGAAAGCCATACAGTACCCTTCGAAGAACTTCAGAGTACCATCAGCCAATTCGGTACACCTAGATAACTTCTCACCAAGCCCGACGCTTCTTACGCCCAAAAAGGGCTATTGCCAGGGCAGCAACAGCCAAACCAATGACGGTACGAACAAGCTTAGCTCTTCCTGATGTGGGATTCTTTTCTACTTGCTCCCCCATCTTGGTCTTTAACTCCTTTGAACGTTAATCGGGCTCTCTCGTGTGAGCTAGCCTTCGCCGCTCTCGCCAAGCCCAAAAATACATGCCACCCAACACAACGAGGACGGCAAAAGCCGCTATCTCGCTCGGATACAACCAGGAATATGGTTCACTCTCCACCACTTCTCTCGCTTCTGGTAAGGAAGAATCCCCCTCAGCTTCATCAGGGACTTCCTCTGGCACGCCAGTAATCCCTAGAGGTCCTCGAGAATCCGACGGATCCGGTTGAGTTGCCTCTTTCAGGCCCGATGACTCAGAATCAGAATCCGAGCCTTCCTCATCGCTTGATGGTGCCTCCGACGTTTGTTCTTCTGACGACAAAGTTTCTCCACTCGGAGTAGCAGAATACTGCGAGGTCACTTGAGGCTCAACTTGCGTGTAGAATGCCCCACTAAAATCAGCAGCCAGCAGGACTACAAATGCTACCATCACCGCCGCTGCAGCCACACGTAATGCATTCATACTCCGAACACTTAAAGGATCCCGAACCCAACCTCTCCACACTTCCGGCAGCGCGAAGTGACGCGGCACGTTTTCCGATGGCATCCATTGTAGCAATTCCCTGGTAGCATCTATCGACTCCAGTTCGGAGCGACATTGCTCACACCTTCCCACGTGGTACCGAACCGCGTCCTCTTCCACGTGGTCCAGACACCCATCCAGGAAGGCAGAAAACCTCTCTCGAACCCTTTCACATTCGTTCTTTTGACCACGACCAAACATTTTCATCCTCTATTTATTTAGACGAAATTCGGGGGTAAAAGTTCCTTCCTCTCAGACAACAAATTACGTATACCAGACCGCCCCCGATTCAGCCTTGACTTCACCGTCCCTATAGAGCTATTAGTAGCCTGAGCAACCTCTTCATACGTGAGTCCCTGCAGATCAGCGAGGGTAACCACGAGGCGCTGTTCCTCGGGCAACGAGAGCAAGCACTCACTGATCACTCGCTGCAACTCCTCTCTCATGGAATAAGATTCTGGCGGATCAGATGAACTCGGTATAGGTAGGTTCTCGGGGAACAACTCATCCAGAGAATCTGTCTTCTTAGGCTTCTTACGATTACTGCGCAGAAAATCAGTGCAAGCATTGGACGCGATTCGGAGCAGCCAGGCCCGGAAGCTGCTGCCCCTGAACTTGCGGACCGACCTCCACGCCAATATAAACGCTTCCTGCGTCGTGTCCTCCGCATCTTGACGGTTACCCAACATACGCAAGGTCACGTTATAGACCTGCCGCTGGTACATATCTACCAGCTGGTTAAAGGAGTCCAGATCACCGTCTTTACTTTGTTGGATTAACTCTTCCTCTGTCAACGTGCCCCCACGATTCCAAAATCGCACATTGATTTGACTAATGCAAGCCTTTTTTATACACTAAAAACGTTGTGCCCGTTTCGTTTCATTCTATCATATCATAACAATGAGAGCAGCACTTAGGGAAGTTTTAATAACCGTCCTTCTTGCAGTAGTCTTCTTTATGGCCATCCGGGCTTTTGTCCATAACTACGAGGTCCAGGGCTTTAGCATGGAGCCCGCACTGCACGATGGACAGTACATTGTGGTGAGCAAGGCAGCATATTGGTTTGGTGACCCGCACAGAGGGGATATAGTCGTATTTGATAGTTCCAAAATTAACCATGGCATAATCCATCGAGTTGTCGGCCTGCCGGGTGAGACAGTGGAGATAGATGACGGCAATCTATACGTAAACGGTGAAGGGAAGAGGGAACCATATGTCGAAGGCGATTCCATCTCAGCCTCTCCCAGAGAAATACCTGAAGACAGTTATTTTATCATAGGCGACAACCGCAGTGCAGCCAGTTGGGA
The DNA here is from genome assembly GCA_046545575.1 of Dehalococcoidia bacterium. GTDB lineage: Bacteria > Chloroflexota > Dehalococcoidia > SZUA-161 > SpSt-899 > JAGXOF01. The sequence continues at coordinate 21,425 of JBKGZM010000018.1, read as the reverse complement.
TATCGTCTCAGAGGCAGACATAATCGGCAAGGCTTGGCTCTGCTACTGGCCGATAAGCGAGTTAGGACTCGTTCCCAACTACTCGTGGGAACAAGATGATTCCGCGGAAAAACAATCCAGCCCCGGAGCAACTTCCTTTATGTTCTACAAGCCATTGACGAAGCCAGGTTAGCTGGGGTATAGTCTGGAATGGGCCGGTAGCTCAACGGAAGAGCATCGGACTTTTAATCCGGTGGTTGTGGGTTCGAATCCCACCCGGCTCACCAAAAATCGAAGCTAAAATCACTGTTTATAGCGATCCGATGGGGGCTCGACTTCTGTTTTTGCTAACATTTTGCTAACCACCTCACTTAGTCCTTCCCACAGTATGAAACATCCCCTCCTTCCCCCAGTGGCTTTTCAAATAACTAGACATCTGCCTTGATTGAGTAGGGGCATTCGATAACACGAAGAGGATCTAGAAGTACAACTTCGGTATTATCACCCACCGTTTGCCATCCAAGCTCTTGCGGGCTGAAGGTTTTTGGTATCCATGCAATGGAGATATGAAGGTGATAAGGAACTCCCCCACCGCTTTTTCTTGCATCAGTAAGGGAACCAATGATGTCGCCTTCGCCCACCCTCTCACCCGAGCAGATGTAGTCGTGGGGCTTAATGTGACCATAGATTGTGTGCAACTGGCACCCGTTTGAATTGTACGCACTGTGGCTAACAAAAACAGATTCCCCCAGGAAATCATCATTGACTTTTACTACCTGGCCTGCGCATATCACAGGGACCTCAGTCTCTCGGTTGAGATAATAAATGTTCCCTTCTCCGGTCCGATAGAGGCACAAATCCAACCCCTCATGGGCCCTTCCCCGCTTCCCTAGATCACCCCACCATTTGTCATAGGAGCCAAATAACATCGCAGGGTGAAATATCCATTCCTCAAAGCCCGCGTCATCAAGACTGTTATGAAAGACCATTCGCTCATGGAACACCCTTGACGCAAGTATCTGGTTCAGTCCCTTATCTTTGGTATCGCTCAATCTCTCTCGCCCCTTTTGCGTGTGAACAGGATTTGTCCTTGTCCAATGTGCCGTCCCGGGAATACTCTCGTGTTTCAGGTACATTATACGTGCTTTTCATGGCTTTGTGAACCTGGATCAACAATCGTTACTCCTCCCCGTCAAACCGATTTCCCCATCTCATTGATCGCCAGTATCATCTCGTTGAGCCGTCCAGCACTCTTCCTGTTGTAAGTGAAGGTAATTCGGGGCTTGGACTGAAGGTGTGGTTCATCTTTCTCCCCAGGCAAAAGAGATGTTTTCACGATCTCCCCGGACTCAACCACATCCCGGAATCTCTCGTTTAACTCCCTTATACGGCTATCAGGGAGCTCCTTCTCCAGCCTTATCACCAGCTTCCCTCGAACCTGTCGTAAAGAGTGATAGGTAGAATAGTAAAACTTAATCCAGTCTATTGCCTCCTCAGGAGAATGAGCGATCTTGTAGAAAGAGAGGTCTTCCGGGGAGATAAACCCCCGCTCGAGTAACTGTTTCCTGACAAACCGATCCCAGGTCTCCCAGTAGTCATCTCCTGGAAGTTCCATAAGAAGCAACGGCATCAGCGGCGCTTTCCCTGTCTGCAACAACGTCAGTGTTTCGAATCCCTCATCATGTGTGCCGAAGCCACCGGGGAAAAGAGCAAAGGCATCGGCCTCCATTACGAAAAATATCTTGCGCGCAAAGAAATACTTGAACTTGACCAGTTTGGGATCGTCTTGTATTACCCTAGCTGGGCCCGTCTCGGAAGGAAGAAGGATGTTGACCCCGAAGCTGTTTTCCGGGCCACCACCTTCAATCCCGGCTTTCATTATTCCTTCTGCGGCGCCGGTGATTACCATGAAACCCTGTTCAGCTATCTGCCGGCCCAATCGCATCGCCATCTCATAGCTGGGGTCATTTTCAGATACCCGGGCCGAGCCGAAGATAGACACTTTGCGAATTCTCCTGTAAGGCTTAAAGACCCTGGCAGCATGGCGAAACTCGGAAATCGCCCGATTGATGATCTTCAGGTCCAGAGTATCCAGCTCATCCCGCCTGCATTTTAGTCCGTTGGTGATGATCTCTTTATAGAGCAGGGAGCGCAGATCTTTGCCTTCATCTGTTAGAACCTCGCGTGCTGCTTCAACCAGCTCCTCAACGCTAAATGTTTTCTTATCCGTCATAACCATTACTCCATTCTCATAAGTCCGGTAGAGAAATTGTATCGCATATAGTACCATCTTAGAAGAGGTTTCTCAATTGGACTATTGACTGCCCGAACGAGGATGCTTTAGAATACTCAGGTCTGCCCTTAAATAAATTATCGAATCCGCCAAAGGCGGACTTGCGTTATGGTAACACCTCCGACACACGAGCCAGCAAATATAGAGCTGAACAACGAGTTCAAACGCGCACTCGACATGATGGAGAAGACGGACAAGAGTGTCTTCATCACAGGCCGAGCGGGCACGGGCAAATCGACTCTGCTCAACTACTTTCGCAACACCACCCAGAAAAAGGTCGTGGTACTGGCTCCCACAGGCGTGGCTGCTCTCAACGTCAAAGGACAAACCATTCACTCTTTCTTCAAGTTTAAACCCAATGTCACGCCTGAACGGGTGAAGAGAATCCGCTTTAAGGATGACGAAGAGAATATCTACAAGGCGCTGGATGCGATCGTCATCGATGAGATATCGATGGTCAGGGCAGACCTGCTCGACTGTGTGGATAAGTTCCTGCAACTGAACGGACCAAAGCGGGGCAAGCCCTTTGGCGGACTCCAGATGATCTTCTTCGGAGACCTCTATCAGCTCTCACCTGTGGTCACCAGCGCTGAAAAGGAGATTTTCAAGTCGGTTTACGAAACTCCGTACTTCTACAGTGCGAAAGTGTTTGATTCCCTGGATGTGGAATTCATAGAGCTGGAGAAGGTCTACCGGCAGCACGATGAACGATTCCTCAATCTGCTCAATTCCATCCGCAACAACTCTATCGGCGATGAGGGAGTACAGCTTCTCAATCAGAGATATATGCCGGACTTTGAACCCTCCCCCGACGATTTCTACGTTTATCTGACGACCACCAACCGTGGCGCAGAGCAAATCAACGCACAGGAAGTCGCCAAACTGGAGGGCAATCTCTACACCTTTACCGCTGGTACCGAGGGACAGTTCGGAGATGAATACCTGCCAACCGCACGCGAGCTCAAGCTCAAGGTAGGGGCACAGGTCATGATGGTAAACAATGACTCCCTTGGACGCTGGGTCAACGGGAGTATCGGGAAAATCACGGACATATTTCAGGACGAAAACAAAGAAGTCATAATCGTCGCGGAACTCACCGATGGCGAAGAGGTGGAAATAACCCCCAACACCTGGGAGGTCTTCAGGTTCTTCGCCGAGGAAGGGCAATTACAGTCGGAGGTAGTGGGCAGGTTCAGGCAGTACCCGCTTATGCTGGCCTGGGCGGTGACCATCCACAAGAGCCAGGGAAAGACCTTCGATAAGGTGATTATTGACATCGGGAAGGGGACGTTTTCCTTTGGACAGGTCTACGTGGCTTTGAGCCGATGTACCACGCTGGATGGCATCGTGCTCAAGAAACCCATCCTGAAGAAGCACATCTGGACGGACCGCAAGGTAGTGGATTTTCTGACGAAGTACCAGTACAAGAAAGCGGAGCAAGCCCACCCGCTGGACCATAAAATCGAGGTGATCAAGAAGGCGATTGAAAACGAGACCGTCCTGGAGATGGTGTACCTGAAGCCAAATGACGAGAAGTCGAAAAGGACCGTTGTTCCGAAAGAGGTGGGGGAGATGGAGTACCAGGGCAAGAGCTACCTTGGAATGAGGGCATTCTGTATGAAACGAAAGGATGAAAGGGTCTTCCGTGTTGACAGGATTCTGGAGCTCAGGGAAAAAGGGAAAGAACAAAGTTATGGCTTATGAACTCGAAGAGGAACATCAGAACCTGCGCAAAACAGCGAGAGAGTTCGCCGTGAACGAGATCGCCCCGACAGCAAGTGCCGATGAGAGAGCACGCCGCTTCCCCAGGGAGATAATCACCAGGATGGGAGAACTCGGCTTCTTCGGCTGCCCTATAGCGGAGGAATTCGGCGGGAATAACTCGGGATTCCTTGCTCACACCGTCGCCTGCGAGGAGATCGCCAGGGTGAGCAGTTCAATCGCTGTGGCCTTCAACACGCAGTCCATGGCCACCGCAAGGACGATAGCGGAATTCGGAAGCGATGAGCAGAAGAGAAAGTACATCCCAAAGCTCGTAAGCGCCGAGTGGTTGGGGTGCTTCGCCGTAACTGAACCGGAAGCAGGCTCAGACGTATCCTCTATAAAGACTACGGCGGTGAAAGAAGGGGGACACTACAGATTGAACGGCAACAAGGCCTGGATCAGCCTCGCACAGGTCTCCGATGTCGGCATCCTCTTCGCTTATACAAATCCTGACAAAGGACGCCACGGAATCTCGGCTTTCATTTTGGATATGAAGGCACAGGGAGTATCTTTATCTCAGGACCAGGAAAAGCTCGGGTGGAGGTCCATGCCTGCGGCAGATATCTTCCTCGATGATGTAGAGGTTCCTATTGACAATCTCCTCAGTAAGGAAGGACAGGGGTTTGAGATCATGATGAGGAGCTTTAACAACATCCGCCTCACGGCCGCTGCACGGGCGGTGGGTAACTCCCAGGCCCTGATAGACGAAGTGGTGAAATACGCGAATGAGCGAGTTCAGTTCGGCCAGGAAATCGGTAGATTCCAAATGGTGCAAAACGTAGTGGCTGAAATGGTAGCGAAGACGGAGGCGGCCCGGCTGCTTACCTACCGCTGTGCCAGTCAAAAGGATGGAGGAAACCTGGACAACACCTCAGAGACCTCCACAGCCAAGTATTACGCCGCCGATGTGGCCTCTAGAATCTCGGATGATGCCTTCACGATCATGGGAGCCTACGGCTGCGCGGGGCAGTACCCGCTGGGCAGACTCCTGCGCGACGCCAAAATGCATCAGGTGATAAACGGGTCACCCAACATACACAAGCTGATAATCGCCAAGCACGCACTGGGATACAGATAGGTCACATGGGATTACGAGGTCATTGCTACGGGAATGTCACCCTCACCCTGCCCCTCTCCCATCAAGGGAGAGGGAAATTCTCACTCGCCTTATGTAGGGAGTCAATCACAATTGGCATGATTGATTGTTATCGACTGAGTGCGTTCTTGATCGCTTCCTTCAAGGTATCGGATGCGAGGAGAGCGCAATGGACATGATCCTCCGGGAGGCCTCCCAGGGCTTCCAGTACCGTTTCCTGCTCTATTGTCCGAGCTTCCTCGAGGCTTTTCCCGCTGGCAAGACGCGTAGCCATCCCACCGGCCATCATGGAAGGAATACAGCCGTCGGTCTGGAAAGAGGCCTCGGCGACATTGCCGTCCCTGAGCTTCAGATATACTTCCATGGTATCACCACAAGGGCCCGTTACTCTTGCAAACCCATCAGGGTTTTGGAGAGTGCGCATATTTTCTGACCGATTAAAGTATATCTTCAACGCCTCATTCGAGTACGTCTGTCTTAACCCATTTACAACTTTCTGCCGCAGTTCGTCGAAGTTTGGCGCTTTGTCTCTAGAAACTCCGATGCTTTCCAGGTTTTCCTCTGCCCACTCCTGTAATGCTCTTTCCAGGTCAAATGACATCAGTAATTCCTCCTTGGACTCGTAGTTTCGCTAAAGGTCTTCCGGGGACATGTTTACGAGTTTTACCCCTCTGACCTGCCGGAAAGTAGCGCCTTCAGCAATCGAACGGATCGCCTGGTCCTGGTCTATGACCCTTGCCCCGCCTATAACATCCACGCCCCAATCGAACAGAACGGGAGAGAGGGGACTGGTAGGCCCCACCATAACAACAAATTTCCCCCTCGCTAACTCCATCAGGTGCTCAAAGGTATGATTAATAAGCGATGTCCCCGTCATACCGATCACATCACACTGGGGCAGGATATCCTCCGCTGCCTCCTCAGGGAGGTCATCATCGCGAGGGCTTTGCTCTATAATCCAGAGGTTCCTGGCAATCCCCCTGAGCTTGGGTATCCAGGGATAATGACCTATTATCGCGACATTCTTGTCCCTCCCTTTTTCCGCCAGGATATCGAAGACATTCTGTTTTGTGTATCTCTCTTCGTCAAAGTCTATAAGCGAGTTGATAGTTGCCATTCCTATCGAAGCTTCGAGAAGCCCGTCCGAGTTCGCCTGCCTGGCCAGTTCTATCCCCGACTTCTGGGTCAAGTCCCCTGCCTTCTTCACTATCTTGTGGTATGGATGATCCTCGGTAAACGTGGACGAGAGACCGCAGTGCCGGGTAATTACTCCGGTCCAGAAGGCACAGGCATAAACACCCTGAACAGGAGCATCCTCTCGCAAGCTCGAAATCAATTCGTCAATTACCTTCATAGCGATCACCCCGCATTTATTATAGCAGCCAAGACTGACTCGGGCGAGGCCAAAGCGAGTACACAGACGGGTAAATTTCAATGATCAAATTATACAATTTCCAAACTGATATCGCCTCTGGCGGATGCTGAAGATGTCATCCTTCATCCACCATGTTATGCGGAATGAGGAAATAAGGGAATACCATTGCCTTGAAGTAACCTGAACTGGATTTGCGTTTACACAAGTTAGTACCTATAATTATTGTGGAAAGGAATGTGGAGTGAGACAATGGCAAAGAGGGTGATACAAATCCCGGTTGATGAGGAATTGCTCGCTGCTCTGGACCAACTGTCCAGAAAGCAAAGTAAAACCAGATCCGAGCTCATTCGCCAGGCCTGTCAGCACTACCTCGAGGAACTGGAATCTGAGGAGCTAGACCGGCTATATCAGCAGGGGTACGAGAGGTTCCCCGAGAAGCCGGAGGCTGGCGATGTTCAGATAGCTCTGGCTGATGAAGTTCTGCCCGGGGAGTCGTGGTAAATGCGGCGTGGCGAGGTATGGTGGACTGAACTACCGCCTCCCATCGGGAGGCGGCCTGTGGTCCTGCTCTCGAGAGATGCCGCATATAGAGTGAGGGCCTCGGTTACCGTTGGTATAGTTACCCGTACTGTTCGTTCTATTCCCGTCGAAGTTCCGCTTGGGGTAGAAGATGGGATGCCTGAACGGTGTGTCGTAAACCTGGACGATATTCTTACGATCCCCAAGGCCATACTGGTGGATTGGATTACCACCCTGTCCCCTCAGAAAATGAGTGCCGTTGCTAGGGCGATTGTTTTTGCCCTCGACCTGAAGGTTTGACATTCCGAGATTAAATCGTAGGGCGGGATTTTACACCCCACCATAATCGGCGGCACGACAAAGAGATGTAGGGACAGTCTTTAGACCTGTCTGAAATGAGCGGACAGCGATCGTAGTGACGTCTACCGCCGAATTGAAGAATGCAGCTTGCCCAATGTCCGGCAACTGAAAGTAGGGTAGGGGAGACTAAAGTCTCCCTGAAAAGGGCGAATAAATTCGCCCCTACCCTTTCAGGATTCCTCCCTTCAGTCGAAACGACACAATACGAAGGAGGCGGGGGTAGGCGGGCCGACGTCGGCCCGCCTACCCTTTACGGCACTGGATTCCGGCAGGAGTTTACCTGCCTCTAGCGGATTGAAAAATGCGCCTCTGGCGTGCCGGAATGACAACCCCGAGATGTTATTGAGCGGAGCCACAGGGGTATTGAAAACGCGTATACTCATCCTCCGCCCATCCACCGAGATTGCTTCGGCGAGTTCCCTCGCTAATGCTCGGGACAAGCCTCGCAATGCCACACGCAACAGTTTATGCAGACATAGCCTTTACCAGAGGGGGATTTAGACGCTAGTGCCCACAGTAGCAAAAGTGCTCCAGGTTCAGCAGCCTGGCCACTCCGGAGATGGTTGTGCCATAGTACACGGTTGGCTTGTCCGTTATAAACTGACCGATGGTGCCGTTGACGACAGTGGTCCCGGTAACTATGGCTATGTCGGCCCATTCCAAACATTCCTTCCAGTTCTCAGGGGGCTCTATCATCACTCCAGCCCTTTCCGTGCCAATGTTATCCTTGTCCATGTCAGTAACCCTCATCTCGAACGCCTTGGATAGCTCCTCCACCATCCTGGGCTGTAATCCTACAAAGGCAATTTTGGGCTCGCCATATCTCTCCCTTATAAACTCCACCATCTTCTGAGCACATATCTTGGGCTCTTCATCCTTGCAGTGGATCGTCTTATCAGCCATGTCAAGATGCCTCATCACAGCATTAAGGGTAGAGATAAAGATCGCGCGCCGGAAGTTGTTTGTCAGTTCCATCTTCACCACGTCCATAAGTTTCCCGTTGAAATCCCCGTACATATCAGTAAAGGCTTGTCCTACAGAGCCCCTGATCTCGGCCTGCATGAGCCATTCCCTTCCTTTGACCAGGGGGTAATCGCTCTCCTCGGGATTGCCAATGGCTTCTTCGGGAGAAAGCGGTTTAGCCCAGACCCTTATTTCCTCTGATTCAAGTCCATGCCGTTGAACGATGTCCGCAAAGGCAGTTCGGATGGTACTATACACATTATCAGCTTTCTGTTGTAGCATATCGCAGCCTCCTTAGCTTCAGTATAAGGAAAACCTCCTGTCCCGGCTCCAATTCCATTTGTTTAAATGTCTCTAACGGCAGCTCAGCGAGCAGAGTATTATCCTCGACTTTGAGCTTAATCCTCGCTACAGAGGAAAGCAACTCAACCCCGATGATAGTTCCCTTGAACCGGTTGACTCCCGGACCGGGCGGCTCGCTCGCTGAAACATAAATATCCGTAGGGAATATAGCGACTTTTTTGATGCTGTTTCCCTCATAGGGGAGAAACATAGACATCCCCCCACAACTGATCTCTATCAAACCCTGTTCCAGGACCCTGGAGTAATCGCATTCCAGAATATTGGGCATGCCAACGAAGTCGGAAACCGTTTCACTCCAGGGGGAAAAGACCATATCCTGCGGTCTGGAAACCTGCTGTATCTGACCATCGTGAATGAGGGCCATCCTGTCAGCCATCTCCTCCGCTTCCATAAGATCATGGGTTACATACACGCCGGTGATTCCCATTCCCTTAATGATCCGTCTAAGCTCCATTCTCAGATACTTCGAAGTTGTAGGGTCCAGGCTACTTAAGGGTTCATCAAGAAGCAATATATTCGGAGAAGGGGCCAGAGCCCGTGCCAGTGCCACCCGTTGCCGCTCACCGCCGCTCAGCTCTCCGGGATAACGATCTTTGAGGTGTGTAATGCTCAGGAATTCCAGCAGTTCTCTTACCCTTGCTTCTCTTACCCTAGGTCCCATTTTCTGGACTTTCAAGCCGTACTCCACATTCGAGGCCACATCAAGGTGCGGGAAGAGGGCCAAATCCTGAAATAAATACCCTATCCCTCTTTTATCCGGGGTGAAGGAATCCACTACCTTTCCGTCAAGGGACACTGAACCAGTGTACCCCGTAATACCGGCGATAACGTTGAGCAGGGTGGTTTTTCCCGCTCCCGTCGGCCCCACAAAAACCAGTAGCTCTCCATCGGAGATGTGCAGATTAACGTCATGGCATATGTTCTTTACTATATTTCTCAGCTCGATAGATGGCATATCAACCCCATTTCTTTGTGAATCTCCATTCAAGATGGGCGAAGAATCGTTCGAATGATAGGCACATCACAGCCAAAACTATCAGAACAACTATTATGATATCCACGCGGATCAGGCTCTCCGCTCTCATAAGCAATGCCCCCAGTCCAGTGGGGATAGCTACCATCTCGGCAGCGATAATGACCCGCCAGGCCATCCCCGCCTCGAGTCTGAGTCCAGTAAATATATTGGGTAAAGCCAATGGCCACACCACCGTGGCTAGGATTTTGAGATCGGAGGCTCCCAGTGTCCGTGCCGCCTGGACATAAGTCTGGTCCACGGTCTTCACGCCGGTTATCGTATTGTAAAGCACCGGGAAGAATGAGCAGACGAAGATTATCGCGATGGGCAGCAATTCGTTGATGCCTATCCATAACATGAAGAGCGGCAGCCAACCGAGGGCCGGGATCGGATACAATAAACTAAAGATGGGATTCAACCCTCTGTCCATAAACTTGTTCCACCCCATTATGATTCCCAATGCTATACCAGCTACAGAGCCCGCGGTAAACCCTATCAGAACCCGGATAAGGCTGGCCAGGAAGTTATCGGCCAGAATCCCCGATTTCGCCAGAAGCCAGAACTCCTCCATTGTAGCGGAAAAAGGAGGGAGAAGACTTTGACCCTGAACCAGGTTCAGCCGGGCTATAAACTCCCACAGAATCAAGAATATGATGATGGGTACTATACCCCATCCCGGTTTAAGTCTACCCATTTATTGCTCCATAAATCTCAAATCCAGAATCTCCTCCGCGGAGAAGCTCTCTTTAATATATCCCAGCTCCGCTAAATAATCTATCACGTTCTGAACTATGTCAGGGTCAATAGCGGTTGTGTAGCTCATCCTGCCACCTTCCCACATGGACCGATACATGATCTCGGAGGTAATGCTTTCCTCCGCGACGGCTTCACTTACCTTGGCGGGGAAAATTTCACCTTTCGTCGCTTGCAACTCCTCGGCCACGATACTAGCTGCCTCGTCCTTATTCTGCTTGGCCCAATCAGTTGCTCTCTGTGTTACGTTTACCAATTTCCTCACCGTCTCAGGGTGCTCCTCTATTAAGCTTTCCTTGACCGCCAGGATGCTCCCCTGCATCTCAGGCCACACATCCTCGCTTTTGACAAGCATCTCGAATCCGTATCCCTCCGCCACAGTCGCATGATGCTCGGGGATAAAGGCAGCATCCAATCTCCCCGTCTTCACAGCGATTACCTGCATCGGCGGGTTCATGCGCTGGATGTTTCCTGATATAGCCTCTTCGTCAAGGCCATATTCCTCTACAAAGCGGCGAAGCATTATGTCAACAGCCCCACCCTCTCTCACGCACCCGATCCGCATACCGGGCTTCTCCAGATCTTCAACGGCTTCTATTTTCTCGGGATCAACAACCAATCCATAGCCGTGCTTGTGCGTCCCTGCCACGATTTTTATGGGCACTCCGGCGTTGGCATAGGCATTTATGGCAGGCACCAAACAGACATAGGCAACCTGGATATCACCTCGAGCCAGGGCAGAGGCCAGAGCCATACCGGTCACGTAACTCTCATAGGAGGAGAGCTTGAGTCCCTCCTCCTGGAACCATCCTTTATGCTGAGCTATGTAAGCGCAGGCAGCATGGTCCATGAACTCAACAGCCATGCCGATGGGTTCTTCTTCATCCTCCTTCTTCCCCACACAGCCGCCGAGAAGGATAAATACCAGCACTCCCGCCAAACCCAGCATGATCAACTTCCTTAGCATGTTGCTCCTTTCATTGTCTACCCCTTGCGATAGCGCCGAATTCCCATCAGTAGTCTCCAGGGAAAGATTCTTCGTCGTCCGCCTCTGGCGGACTCCCCAGAATGACAGACTGGCGAGCGATTACATTGCTTTCAATAACGTCGAACTCTCATCGGTTCTTATATCGCTGTTGATATAACGAGCGTAAAAAAAATTAAGCGGTCTGTTCTTGCTTCAGGGAATCATGGAATCTGGAATGCAATTCTTTATAGCGGGCAATAGCCCTTTTCCCCTCTTCGGTTACCCTGGTATAGCCACCGCCAGCTCCACCAGTCACCTTTTCCACCACAGGCGCCGGAGCCAGACGATTCATCGACTCCACCCAGAGCCAGGCATTCCGATATCCGAGCTTCATAGACCTGGCAGCCGCTGCTATCGAGCCATATTCATCGATTCGTTCCAGGAGTATCACTCGTCCCCACCCCAGATACAGCTCACCATCCTTCTCAAGCCATATCTTACCATTCACTGCATATCCCGGCTGAGAACGCCGAGAGAAACGCGACGGCTTTCCTACCTTGAAGTTTGGTACATCGGTCCTCGTCATCTATTTCCCCATAACCGATCATCGAAAAACTGGCCATATTATAAGTGATATAACGCTTTGTGTCAAATGAAGGTCAATGGAAGGCACTTGACTTCCCCCGCTCGTATCCGCTAGCCTGATTCCTGTGCACACCGACAAAGCGATTTTGCTGCTTGGTCCCACAGGTTCGGGGAAAACCCCTTTGGGCAATCTGCTGGAACAAAAAGGCCTATTGGGCTACAGATGCGCACATTTCGATTTCGGAGAGAATTTGCGCCAAACAGCAGAGTCGAGCAAACCACCTCCATTCGTGACAGAACAGGAGATGAGGATCATCCGGCACTCTCTTCAGACAGGATCACTCCTCCGGGATGAGGATTTCCACATTGCCTGTCATATACTTGAGGCCTTTATTGAAGAGAAAGAGGTAAAGGACGATGATATCCTGGTCATGAACGGCCTGCCTCGTCACATAGGACAAGCAAAGGATATTGACGCTGTTCTCTCTATCAAGCTCGTAGTGTATCTGGAATGTACGGCCGAGGTTGTCCATCAAAGGATCCAGTTCAATTCGGGTGGCGATAGAACCGACAGAGTAGATGATTCCCGGGCAGAAATCGAGAGGAAACTACAACTGTTTCATGACCGAACAATTCCGCTCCTAGATCACTATCGGGCACAAGGGTCCCGGGTCGAAAAGATCGATGTAGCAGTCGAGACAACACCCGAGGAAATCCACCGGTTGCTGCAGGAAAGCTGTTCTTAATCACCAGCCCTGAATCAATCTACTAGCCTCTCAACAGAGAGCAATTCAAGTCATACCGTATATCATTTGTCTCTCCTAATATTTGCAGTACGCACAAGTTGGTGATAGAATAGTCCAGAAATATAGACCTGATTTAGACACCACAAAGTTAATCAGGTCATGGCAAAACTATTAAACGGAGGAAAGAATGACCGATGTCACACTGCGTATAGACGGACACACAATCAAGGCCAAGGAAGGTGCAACCATTCTGGAGGCTGCAACAGCCGCGGGAATCTACATTCCCAATCTATGTGCCTACGCCGGTTTGAAACCGCTGGCCCAGGAAGTTCCTGACATGGCATGTCAGATGTGCCTGGTAGACGTGGATGGTGCAATCGTCCTTTCCTGTGCCACTCCCGTTTCCGAGGGAATGTCCGTCAAAACCAATACCCCCGCTATACAGGACCAGAGGCGCAAAAATCTCACTGCTCTCCTGCGCCGGCACCCGAGTCTCTACTATAACCACGACGAGGTTTGTCCCAAAGATGGAAATTGTGAATTACAAAAGGTAATAGATTATGTTAATCCAGAGAGGCTCTCAGGATATACTCCAAAGAATTTGCCTATACGTGAGGACAGCCCGTTCTTTGTACGGGACAACAACCTGTGCATCGGGTGCCAAAGGTGTGTGCGGGTCTGTGAGGAGGTCAGAGGTATATCCGCCATTAAATTCGCTTACCCTTGTAAGGAGGCCTGTCCAGCAGGCATTGATATTCCACGTTACATCCGCCTAATTGGACGAGGAAGAGCCGATGCCGCTCTGGCAGTGATCAGGGAAAAGGTGCCATTCCCAGGTGTTCTGGGGCGAGTATGCGTCCATCCATGTGAAGAAGCATGTCAGAGGGGTAAAGAGGTAGACAAACCCCTTGGCATTCGTATACTGAAGCGCTTTGCATCGGACAACGGTAGTGACGTATGGAAGGAACAATCCAGGAGCTTACCACCAACAGGCAAAAGTGTGGCGGTTGTAGGTTCCGGGCCAGCCGGCTTAACCGCGGCATACTACCTGGCGAAAAAGGGGCATGGGGTAACTGTTTTCGAAGCGCTTCCGGAGGCTGGCGGAATGATGCGCGTCGGCATTCCTGAATACAGGTTGCCACGCGACATACTGGCCGGAGAGATTGACGAGATCGAGAAAGCCAGCGTCGAGATCAAATTAAATTCGTTGATCGAATCATTGGACCAGCTCTTTGACCAGGGCTACAATGCGGCCTTCCTGGGAATCGGCTGTCACGAGGGGATGGGATTGGGAATAGAAGGAGAAAACCTGCCCGGAGTTGTTGAATCGGCCGACTTCCTCCGCCGCGTAAACCTGGGAGAAAAGATAGATGTGGGCGAACATGTAGGTGTGATAGGAGGAGGGAATGTGGCCATCGATGCAGCTCGGGTTTCGCTGCGACTCGGAGCAAAGACGGTGACCATATTCTACCGGCGTACGAGAGAGGAGATGCCAGCCAACCCAGAGGAGATCGACGCGGCGTTAGAGGAGAATGTGCAGATCACCTACCTGGTTGCTCCATCGAAGCTGAGTCAAGAGAAAGATAAGTTACAACTCGAGTGCACGCGCATGGAACTGGGCGAGCCGGATGCCAGCGGACGCAGACGACCGGTACCAATCGAGGGCAGCGAATTCACAACGGAGCTTGATACAGTTATCGGCGCTATCGGACAGCAACCCTCGGTGCCAAAAGGCTTTAACCTCGACCTGGGGCGCAAAAACGTGATCAAGGCAAACGATAATCTCCAGACGAGCCAGGAAGAAGTGTTTTCCGGGGGCGACTGTGTGAGCGGCCCCGCTACAGTCATCGAGGCCATCGCGGCAGGGAGGAAGGGAGCTGAAGCCATTGATCGTTACCTGGGCGGCGACGGAGATATTTCAGAGTCGCTAGTTCCTCCCGAAGAGGCCACCTTCTGGCAGGAAGGAAGTCTGCCAGAGGAACAGGAAGCCACATTACCAGATGCTCCTGTTAAAACACGCGTTAAAAACTTCGAGGAGGTGGAGCAGGGACTGGATGAAGCCTCTGCAATTGCCGAATCCACGCGATGCCTTCAGTGCCACCTGGTTACACCAGTGGACGATAAATCGCTTCGAGACGCGAATTGTGAATTCTGCGCAGCCTGTGTTGATTCCTGTCCCACCGGTGCCCTTACGGAGCGTAGCGCCCAGTGGAAAGGTACACCTGATCGCGTTGTAACCACCATTTGTCCGTACTGCGGAGTAGGGTGCCAGCTTAAGCTCGAGATAAAGGATGAACAAATCATGAGAGTAGTCCCGGACCCTTTAGGTCCGGCTAATAAGGGACAGGCCTGTGTCAAGGGTAAATCCGGCATGGACTTTGTCTGGGATCCCGGGCGACTGAATTCACCGCTGATTAAAAAGGACGGTGAATTTGTGGTGGCCACCTGGGATGAGGCCCTCAGCCTGATATCTACCAAACTAAATCAGTACAAAGGAGATAGCTTTGCCGCAATCTCCTCAGCCAAATGCACTAATGAAGAAAACTACCTCTTGCAGAAATTTGCCCGGGCAGGCATGGGGACGAACAACGTCGACCATTGTGCCCGCTTATGTCATGCATCCACCGTTGCCGGTCTGGCAGCAGCCTTCGGCAGCGGGGCAATGACCAATTCCATCGAGGAACTCCCCGATGCTGGATGCATCTTCGCGATCGGGACCAACACGACAGAGAACCATCCCGTGATCGGCCTGGAGGTCAAAAAAGCGGTGCAAAAGGGAGGGAAGCTTATTGTGGCTAACCCTCGCCACATCAACCTCTGCGATATAGCCCACATCTGGCTCCGCCACCACCCCGGCACCGATGTAGCGCTCCTTATGGGCATGGCAAAGGTCATCGTTGATCAAGGCCTTCTCGATAAGGAATTCATAGAAGAACGGTGTGAGGGCTTCGAAGAATTTAAGGAAGCTCTCGAGGGATTCCACCTTGACAGGGTATCGGAGATTACAGGAGTGCCCATGCGGGATATCGCCGAGGCGGCACAAATATATGCTACCAGCCACCCAGCATCCATTCTCTACTCAATGGGTATAACCCAGCACTCTCATGGAACTGACAACGTGCTCGCTACAGCAAATATAGCCATGCTTACCGGGAATGTGGGCAAATGGGCCTCAGGGGTCAACCCCCTGCGAGGCCAGAACAACGTACAGGGAGCATGCGATCTGGGGGCTTTGCCCAACGTCTATACAGGATACCAGGCAGTGACCAATTCATCGATAAGGAAGAAGTTCGAGGAAGCTTGGAACTGCATTTTGCCGGGCGAACCGGGACTGCCCCTTACTGAAATGTTCAATGCCATTGAAGGCGGCAAGATCAAAGCCATGTATTTGATGGGAGAGAACCCCATGCTCAGCGACCCTGATATAACCCACATCAAGACGGCTCTCGAGAAGCTGGAGTTCCTGGTGGTGCAGGATATATTTCCGACCGAGACCGCCAAACTTGCTGATGTGGTTCTGCCTGGAACGACATTTGCGGAGAAGGATGGAACGTTCACAAATACGGAGCGTCGCGCTCAAAGGGTCAGGAAAGCACTGGAACCAGTGGGTAACTCCCGACCGGACTGGAAAATCATTTGTGACATAGCAAACAAAATGGGGATCGAAGGCTTTGGGTTCAGCGACCCCTCTGAGATTATGGAGGAGATCGCTGATCTCACACCGTCATATGGAGGTATCACCTACAGTCGTTTGGAAATCGGTGGATTGCAATGGCCATGTCCTACGGACGATTACCCCGGGACACGATTCCTGCACGAGGGCATTTTTGCTCGTGGAAAGGGGAAATTCTCTCCTCTCGAATACAAGCCTTCCGCTGAACAACCGGACAGTGACTTTCCGCTCCTCCTCACCACTGGGCGAGAGTTGTATCATTTCCATACCGGTACCATGACCAGAAAAGCAGCAGGGTTAAATGATCTTCGGCCTGACGGAGTGGTGGAAATAAACCCGGCCGATGCCGAGAAACTGGGAATAACAGATGGAGACACAGTCAAGGTCTCATCCCGAAGGGGCATGATACATGCCAGAGCCAGTATCACTGAGGATTCCCCTGCAGGGTTGACATTCATGACCTTCCACTTCGCGGAGAGTCCTGCCAACATGCTCACAAACCCGGTGCTTGACCCGGTAGCGAAGATCCCCGAGCTTAAGGTGAGTGCGGTAAAAATCGAGAAATGATAGGTTTGGGGGGGGGGGGTGAGCTAAGAGCTCACCCCCACTAGCAACCTAAACAGAGGTGGAATCGTTGTAAAGATTCTGCGTTACCTTCCTGAAATGGAACCCATAGGCCGCCAGCGTCACAGCCTCCGGGAATGCACGGCGGTTCTTGAAAAAGGTTTTAACGATTAGTTTCCAATAATATCTCCTCCACTTCCCTACAATACCCATGTACCAGACCGTCTTGAGGAAACTTTTAATATCGGCAAGGGTAATCCTCTGCTTTCTGTTCACAGGCTTATACTCTTCAAGGAAGGTAAGTATCCTCTCGTAGTATCTCCGGGGCGAATAGATGGTCTGCACTATTCTCTGATATCCATTCTTAAGAACCTCGGGATTCATTTTAGGAACGAAGTTCAGCGAGCCATCGGTATTGTTTCCTGAACTGGCCGTGAGCAAACGTCCCTCTGCATCAAGACGATTGTACAGCTTGGTCTTGGGCAAAGCCGTGAGTGTGCCCACCATGGCAGTGACCACCCCAATCCTCTGGATAAAATCAATCTGGTTATCGAATATAGATGGTGTGTCACTGTCAAACCCAACGATAAAGCCGCCAAAGACCTGCATTCCATAATTCTGGATCTTTTTCACAGCAGCTTCCATGTCGCGATTCTTATTCCGCGATTTATTACATTCCACGAGGCTCTCCACAGAGGGTGTCTCCAGACCGACAAAGACCTTGTCAAACCCTGCCTCAACCATAAGTTCCATAAGCTTCTCGTCATCGGCAAGGTTGAGTGATGCTTCCGTAACGAAAGTAAATGGGAAGTCTTTCTCCCTGTTCCACTTCACAACCTCCGGGAGCATTCGCCTGACTTTGTTTTTGTTGCCGATAAAGTTATCGTCAACAATAAAGACCGATCCGCGCCACCCCTCCTGATATAAGCTGTCAAGCTCTCTTATTACCTGGGCATTATCCTTTACCCTTGGCCGATGCCCATACGTGATGGGGATATCACAGAATTCACAGTCGTACGGACACCCCCGGGAGTACTGGAGAGCCATTGCAGCATAGTATTTGGGATTTACCAAGCTCCACTGGGGTACAGGCGTATTTCTTATGTCAGGATGCTCTTCTGTGGTGTACAAGTGCTTAGCATTGCCATTCCTCAAATCCTCCAGGAACATAGGGAGAGTGAGCTCTGCCTCCCTTAGAACAAAGTAATCAACTCCTTCAAACTCCTCATGCCCTGTCGTGAAGAGAGGCCCTCCGGCAACGACCTTGCTGCCAATTCTATTACAGCGTTCGATAATCTCCTTCGACGAGTCCCTTTGCGCTATCATAGCGCTCACAAACACATAATCAGCCCATTGAATATCCTCATTCTTCAGGGAAGAGACATTCATATCCACCAGCTTCTTTTCCCACTCTTCCGGCAACATAGATGCGACGGTCAAGAGCCCCAACGGAGGATACGCTGCCTTTTTAGATATGAACTTAAGCGCGTGTTTGAAGCTCCAGAAAGTATCAGGATACCGCGGATACACAAGCAATATATTCATTTCTTCACCTCCCTTAAGTGGGCTGTTACTCTGTTTATAACAATGGTAGGCCGTACTCAATAACTATAAAGAGAGACCTCTTTGCCTCTCCCAACTTTTCAAAGTCGATTCTAACAACAAACTCGTTGCAAGACAAGACTGACTCAACCAAAAGCTTGATAGCAGCGAGTAGCGACCCCACCACATGTCAATCTCTATCTATGAGTCTACTCCACTTCGTAGCTCCCCCGCAAGCCCTATCATCCCTTCTGATATAATACAGGGTGAATCATGGGAAACCACCGATAATGGTCAGTTTATCGGTGGCTGGGAGGAGACATGAACCGACCTGTAATGCTGGTCAACGCCAATGTTGTTGAGCCCCCCGTCAGCCCGGTAGGTCTGGAATACGTTGGTGAGGCTTTGTCAGCGGAAGGAATACCTGTTCGCCCGGTGGATCTGGCACTCGAGCCCGATTGGCGAAAAGCCCTGGGCAGAGAGTTAGAGAATTCCCAGCCACTGGCAGTGGGAGTAACAGTACGCAACACCGATGACTCATCGTTAGCTACCAAACATTCATTTCTACCCTGGATTAGAGACGTGGTGAATGAGATAAAAGCCATCGGTGGCCCTTATGTTATCCTCGGCGGCGGAGGCTTCTCCATAATGCCAGAGAGCGTACTACGGTTCACTGGAGCTGATATAGGGGTCGCAGGTGATGGAGAACATACCATGCCAATGATCGCCAAACAGCTTGATAACGGAGATGACATCGCGGATCTGCCGAACGTGGTCCATCGGAAGAAAAAGAAAGTGGTTTGTAACCGGAGGGTCGATGTCGATCCGCAACATCTGCCCCTCCCCCGTCGGCGGATTTTTGATAACCCACGGTATGAGCAACTAGGTGCAATGGTGGGTATTGAGACAAAGCGAGGATGCTCTGAGGCATGCATATTCTGTGCTGATCCGGTGGCCAAGGGACACAACATCCGTCTCCGTCCACCTTCCACAGTAGCCAGAGAGTTTCATGATCTCGTAGCACAAGGTGTGACATGGTTCCATTTATGCGACAGTGAATTCAATCTTCCCATAAGCCATGCCAAAGAGGTATGCCACGCTCTGATCGAAGCAGGACTGGGAGAGAGGATACACTGGTATTGCTACTGCGCGCCTGTCCCATTTGACCGTGAACTCGTCACGCTCATGAGGAAATCAGGCTGTAATGGTATAGGCTTCGGGGTCGATTCCCTGCATGATGAACAGCTTGCCAGGCTGGGAAGAACCCACCGGATCGCCAATGTCCAGCGCCTGGTAGCAACACTAAAGGATGAAGGAATGAACTTCATGATTGACCTGCTTGCCGGTGGTCCCGGCGAAACGGAAGAAACTCTGCGTTATAGCATCGACAAGGTCAGGGAACTCGATGTGCCCCTGGCAGGTATAGCGCTTGGGCTCAGGGTATATGCTGGCACTCCCTTAGCAAAAGCCTTATCTAAGGGATCGATTAAGGAAGGGTTACACCCGGGAAGCGAAGATACCCCTGAACTCTCGTACTATCTGTCACCAAACCTTGGTGATGATGCGTTCAGCCTGCTCGGCCAGCTTGTAGGCGGAGACTCGCGGTTCCTATCCCTTTCCTTGCCCAGCGAGGAGGGAAGCTACAACTATGCTGGCGACGAGATGCTCTCCACACTGATAAAGAAAGGCGCGCGCGGTGCCTACTGGGACATACTCAGCAGGCAAGGAGAATAATAGTCAGCCTCAAGCATCAAAGAGGGTTGAGTTCAATGAGCTAGAAACTGGTCTCAGTTTTGGTACGGTGTCATCTCTCGAGGATGCGGAAGCAATCTGTAAAGCGGCACCTTGGAGAAGGGGAAATGGACCGATGACAAACGAACATAGAAGTCACGAAGAATTATTAAAACAAATTATTGAAATTGAGATCGATATGTTTGAGCGCGTTAGAACCACTGAGCCGTCTCTATGTAAGGACACGCCAGAAACATTCAAAACAATGCGAAGGATGTCTCATTCCATTCTATCCACGGAAACACTGGAATCCTACCTTGGAGACTTGCAAAAGGCTAACGCTGCGGGCAGGAATCTTCTAACGGAAAAGTATGCACGGATGGATAACATCATCCCTCCGCTTAAAGTTAATCCCACCATTGGCAAAATAGTAGAAATGGAAGAACGCTGGATGAAGGAACTATCGGAGAAATATCCCTATACCTTCAGCAAACGCGGTGACGAGTTCAGAATTTACCTCTCCAGCGAGTTGGAAACGTACTCCGATAAAACCCTGGAATTGTATCTCAACGAGGTTTCCAAAGCAGACGGAGAGGGAAGGAATTTGGCGGAAGAGCAGTATACCATGTTATTTCAACAGATAGGCTACAACTCCATTGATGAAGTGGAGAGCAAGGCAAGGAGCAAAGAGTAAAGATGGGCAGAAGCGTCGTGAAAAAGAGAGCATTCCTGTGCGCATTCGCGAAGAGATATTGACATCTGTTAATTTAATGGAGTATTTTGTAAGCACCCACAAAGACGGGCTTGAACACTTTCCGCGGGAGTTGAAACAATGAAAAAGATAATAGCCATCATAGTATCGCTGGTTGTCGCAACTCTCTCTTTCACAATCTCTGGCTGTGTTATTACGCCTTCGGAGGAAACACATCGCATCGAGGATGTGGAATGGGTACTTAAATCCTATGGTCCCACCTCATCGCTAGCACCAGTACCCGGAGCCGAAATAACCCTGACTTTCAATAGTTCGGAAGATGAAGTTCGGGGAAGTGCCGGATGTAATTCCTATGTTGGGCCATATACCCTAAGCGATAACGAATTATCTATCGGGCAGCTGGCACGGACTGAAATGTATTGTAT
>JBKGZM010000017.1:0-35671 GCA_046545575.1 Dehalococcoidia bacterium | reverse complement strand
CAGGGGGCTCTACCTCCCTCATTCGCAGCGGCTGGTGAAGGGTTACAGAGGTCCCCACCCCACTCTGCTCGCGGTCAGGGGCAACCACCAGTACATCGGCGTTATCCATGATCGCTCTCACCAGGGTCCACAGTCCCTCGGCATAAACTCCGTCGTCGTTAGTCACCAATATCTTCAATTTCACACCCCAGCGGAATATTGTCTATCAAGCGAGCCTTGCCAACTCGCACAGCCAAAGAAACCACAGCCGGACGGTCAACGTTTTCCATCTCCTGCAAAAGCCTGGCATCAGCGATACTGACATACTCGAGTCCCACCTGTCGCTCCTGTTCAATTAACGACCTCATCTGCTGACGTATCTTTTCCGCATCCCTTTCACCCTCCGACCAGAGCCTATGTGCAAGATTGAGCGACTTCCACAGTGCAAGCGCAGCCTCACGCTCCTGCTGGCTGAGGTAGATATTCCGACTGCTCATAGCCAGTCCATCGAGCTCGCGCACCGTCGGACATGCGACTATTTCCAGATTCATATTGAGGTCGGCTACCATTCTCTTGATAACCACCACCTGCTGGGCATCCTTCTGCCCGAAGTAAGCCCGGTCAGGCTCAACGATGTTAAACAGCTTGGCCACAACCGTGCTCACTCCTGTGAAATGCTCGGGACGAGAAGCGCCTTCGAGCACCCCGGTTACCCCCCTCACATCAACCCAGGTATTGAAATCATCAGGGTACATCTCACCCGGCTCGGGCATGAACACGACGTCGACACCCTCTCTCTGCAAGAGGGCCAGGTCCCGGTCAGTATCACGGGGGTAATCCTGGAAATCCTCGCCTGGCCCAAACTGAGTGGGATTCACAAATATGCTGGCAACAACGCTTTGATCGGCGGACCGCGCCTTCCTCACTAGAGAAAGGTGGCCCTCGTGTAGGTAGCCCATTGTGGGAACGAACCCCACCGGCTCCCCGAGGTTCCGTCTGGCTTCCCTCATCTGGGGTATGCTGCGAGCGATTTCCATGGTTATTCGAGTGTGATCGTCCCGCTCTTGCCGCCGCTCTTCTCAACGAGACGCACGGATTCGATGCGCATGCCCCTGTCCACCGCCTTGCACATGTCGTAAATCGTCAAAGCGCTCACCGCTACCGCGGTGAGCGCTTCCATCTCGACTCCCGTCCTCTCCCCCGCCCGAACCGTCGCCGTAATGTCTATGGCACTCCCCGCCCTATCCAATTCAAAATCCACGCTCACATCTGTAATATGCAGAGGATGACACAGCGGTATCAAATCAGGGGTTCTCTTGGCCCCCATAATGCCAGCGGTTTTGGCCACTGACAGAACATCGCCTTTGGCTGCCTGTCCCTGCTCGATGAATTCCAGTGTCGAGGACTTCATTGTGACCCTGCCCCTGGCTGTTGCCTCTCGCTCGGTTATTTCCTTCTCCGAGACGTCCACCATATGGGCTTGCCCCGACGAATCGAAATGGCTGGGAGCTTTACTTTCACTGTTGGAATTCCCCGCACGGGAGGCCATCTCCACAGCCAGCCGGTCAGCCCTCTCATTCTCCTTATGCCCGGCATGCCCCCTCACCCACATCCACTGTACCCTCCGCCTCGACGATAGCTCATCCAGCCTCTGCCAGAGGTCAAGATTAGCCCGGCGTTTCCAGTTGCCGGTCATACTCTTGACAAGATATTCGCTGTCGCTGTGGAGCTTGACATCCGAGTTCTCAGGCACATAGGCCAGTCCCTCGATTGCGGCGGTGAGTTCCATTCGATTGGAGGTTGTAGCCTCAGCGCTTCCCTTTAGCTCTACCCGGTCATTGCCATCCAGCACGATGGCCGCCCATCCACCGGGTCCGGGATTGCCAGAGCACGCCCCGTCGGTAAATATCTCGATCATTGTCTCAGCCACCGATCTGCGACATACGCCTTGAGTTCGCCGTGGCCCCGATATTCAACTGGTGGCCCACGGGCTTGGCCAGGATAGCCTTTCTGATCAGCGATTTGAGGTCCTTAATGGAAGCACCTTCACGAAGTGGTCCGCGCATGTCGATCTCATCATCGCGGAGAAGACACGGGCGCAGTTTCCCGTCAGCCGTGAGACGCATCCGGTTACACCTGAAGCAAATATGCTCACTCACAGGACTAATGAAGCCTATGGTTCCGTTGGCTTGCGGAAGTCGAAAGTACTTGGCCGGACCGTTTCCATCAAGAGTACAGGGTTCCAGCTTTCCCAGAGACTCAACCTGCTCCCGTATGTCAGACACCGGTACAAACCCGAGTTGTCCTTCCTCATTTTGCTCTCCCACGGGCATAAGCTCAATAAAGCGGACATTCCATCCCTCATCTACGGTCATGCGCGCAAAATCAACTATTTCCTCCTCGTTCACACCTTCCATGACCACAACGTTTACCTTGATGGGGAAAAGCCCAACCTCTTTCGCTACCTCAATCCCGCGAAGCGTATCGTCAAGTGTCCCAAGGCGAGTAATCTGGCGAAATCTGTCCGGCAAGAGGGAATCAATGCTGACATTGACCCGCTTAAGTCCCGCTGTCTTAAGCTCTTGGGCGTACCGGTCAAGTAATATCCCGTTCGTGGTGAGGGAAAGATCGTCGATACCTTCGATTCCCGAAAGCATCCCAACAAGGTTGGTCAAGCGTGCCCGCACCAGCGGCTCGCCACCTGTAAGGCGGATCTTATTGATCCCCATTTCAGCGGCTGCCTTTGCCACCGTGGAGATTTCCTCGTAGCTCAGAACATCGCTGTGAGGTATGTGCTTAACCCCCTCCGGCGGCATACAGTAGATGCAACGCAGGTTACAGCGGTCCGTAACCGAAATACGCAGGTAATTTATAGGGCGGTTGAAATTGTCAGATATTCCCGTCATTGTTTATCCAAGACCTCTTTAAGAAAATCACGTGCTTTCCTTGCCGCTTTTCCCCGATGGCTTATTTTGTTCTTATCTTGCTCGTCGAGTTCAGCCATCATCTTCCCCAGTTCAGGGAGAAAAAATATTGGATCATAGCCAAAGCCATTCTCGCCCCTGGGCTCCATCGCAATGACGCCGGGGCATTCGCCCTCGCAGAACTCGATATTGCCTTCGGGAAAAGCTATGGCGATGACACACCTGAAACGGGCTTTTCTCTCCTCCAGGGGAACGCCGGCCAATTTTGTCAGAAGATACTCAACACGGTCAGCGTCTGAGGCATTGTCTCCGGCGTAGCGTGCGGACCTGACTCCTGGCTCGCCTTTTAGCGCCTCAACCTCCAGGCCCGAATCATCCGCTACCGTTATCAGCCCGGAGGAGGCAAGGTACGCCCTTGCTTTAATGGCCGCGTTTTCCTCGAACGTCTCCCCCGATTCCTCAACATTTACGTTTATATTTTCATCCCCAAGGGTTGTGATTTGCCAGTCATTACCTTCCAAGAGGGAAGACATCTCACGGATTTTCCCTGGGTTGTCAGTTGCAAGCAACACTTTGAGCATTATTCCGCTTTGCTGGAGAATCGCTCTACTCTTCTCCTTCTAGATCGCTAAACCTCCCCTCGAGTTTATCCATCACCTGAGACATGGTCGTATATTCCATTTCCTCAAGAGGCAGCCGGTGAGGCTCAAACGGCCCATGCTTCCGGAAATAGTCCGCTGCCCAGTTGGCCTGTTTTCGAGCTTCATCGAAGCTGGGGTCATCAAACATATCGCGCGGGCCAACAAGCTTGCCGTCTGTGAGCTGGAACCCAGCACAGATAACGCGCGGCGGACCGTCGAAGCGGCTTGGATTTGCCTGTGGTATAGAGCATGGCATAAGCGGTCCATGATGTGAACCTCTCATCCATCCCTCTACAGCCTGGGGCATTGTAAACGGCTCCAGCACCTCGCCTACTGCAGGGAAGTCACCTTGAGAGCGCACAACGAGCACAGGGTCATCTTTTCCAACGTACTTACCAGCTATATAGGACAATCGTTGTGTGGAGGAAACAGCGCCGATCTCATCGTTCGGTCGTTTCCGTACCGCTCTAACTGCGTAGCGGGAGGGTGCGCCTATAAACACCAGGAGGTCATAGATTTCCTCAGGCGAGTTCAGAATTATCCTCTTGTGCTCCTTCACATCATGCACCTCGAATGAGAATCCGGAGTGCATGTTTTCAGCGATAACCAGTCCCACGGTATTGAAAGGATCAGCGAACATTTTGTATAATGGCAAATTCCAGGCACCGGCGGATGTCTTATCAGCCATGAAAACTAATATCGGCTCGGACTTACGTTCTTCAAACTGCATCTCCGCTACTCCCGGACCCATCCCTTTCACATTGCCTGAGAAAGCGTCAGACAGGAGGTCCTGTCCGGCTCCGTAAAGCTTCAGGCTCTTTGCCAACTCGGTACACTCAAGAAATACATCCCATGACAATTTGTGAATCCGCTCGTTTTCCTCGCCCTGTTCATGGGTCATGATGAGCTGCAGGTCATCACCACACGCTGTGACATGGAAATCAACGAGCAGCCCTTGCCCCTTGGCCTTGTCCAGCAATTCCTGAGCCTTGGCTAACACATCAGGATGTGAGCTGGAGTGGCCCACATATCCACCTATGTCAGCCTTGATTACACTGAATGTTATCATGCGATCCCTCCTTTTACTCCTAGTATTCGAACCCTTCCCGGGCCTTGATGCCCTGTTGATACGGGTGTTTCACCTCGACCATCTCCGTCACCAAGTCGGCGACGGTCATTAGTCTGGGGTCAGCATAACGGCCGGTGATGATGATCTCTACGTTCTCAGGCCTCTCCTTCGCCAAATTAACGAGGTCATCAACCGCAATAAGTCCCCAGGCAACCGCTACATTAGCTTCGTCCATGACTACAAGGTCGTACTTGCCACCGGTAATTGCATCACGTGCGGAGTTAAAAGCTCTCTGTGCCTCTGCCTTGTCCTCTTCTTTAACATTACGAGGATCAACAAATCCGGCTGTCCCAAACTGTTCGATGGTAACGTTTGGCAACTGTGCCAGTGCCTTTTGCTCCCCATAGACATGGGTGCCTTTCATGAAGTGAGCAATGTAGACGTTAAGACCCTGGCCAAGGGCTCGGAGAACAGAGCCTAACGCAGCTGTGGTTTTGCCTCTGCCATTACCTGTAAAAACCTGTATCACATCATCTCCCGTGGTATTGCCATCCCGTAGCCTTACTTTAACAAGGGGGAAGTTCAGTGTCAAGGTTCATCTCATCATATTCCACTTCGGAGGGGCGATAGCTCAATTAGCACATGAAACAGGGGGGTTGACTTTATAGGCCAGAGTGTAGATAATCATGTGTGGCTATTTAGTTCATCGTTCCCCGATAGCTCAGCGGTAGAGCATGCGGCTGTTAACCGCAGGGTCGCAGGTTCGAATCCTGCTCGGGGAGCCAGATCTCCCTCTTTCAATGGCACCACAGACTTTCTTCGTCTACGTCCTCTACAGCTATTCCACCGGTAACCTTTACATCGGCCAGACAAAAGACCTTACTCGCAGACTCACTGAGCATCAATCAGGGTTGGCCCGCTACCTGGGGATTGATGGCGAATCGCTGTTTTCTGCTGCCTCAACTTGGTTGCGTATTGCTGGAGTACGTACCCCGTGCTACAATACATAAGCGACACTGACGTACGAGGGAGTGGAAATGGAAACACTTGAGGCAATTCATCAGCGAGCCAGTCTAAAGAACTGCCTCTCCGGGCGGGAAATTGAGCGGGAGAAATTGGAAAAGATATTGGATGCAGCCCGGTGGGCCCCTTCGGCCAGGAATAAACAGCCATGGCGCTTTGTGGTGGTGCAGGGCAAGGAAAATGTGGAGAAGGTAGCTGATAAGGCCTTCGGCGGTTTTGGCCGTGTCAATCTGGTGGTGAGGGAAGCCAATGTACTTATCTTTGCCTTTGCCAATCATGAGGAGAACCTCATGCCGGATGGGGCCTATTTCTATCCTACCGACGTGGGACTGGCATTCGAGAATCTGCTACTGGCGGCCACTGAGCTGGGTCTGGTAACACACCCCATGACCGCCGTGGATCAGGCTGCTCTCAAAGAGGTGCTGGGAGTGCCTGAGGGTGAGAGATTTATCATCGCCACTCCTCTTGCCTACCCGGCTCAAGGCTCTTATGAAGCGGCGTCCAAAGAGAAACAGGGCCAGCGCAGTCGGAAGAGCCTCTCGGAGATAGCCCACGTCAACGAGTGGGGCAAGCCGTTCTAGATTTTTGTAAGAAGCTCTACTTCGAGTCCAGATTCTTAGTTCTCTTCTGCCATCACCCTCGCCCATCGCCTCTTCCCGACTTTGATTACGTTCCCATCCTGCACCTTTGTACTGGCATCAGTGACTGTTTCCCCATCAACTTCAACGGCATTCTGACGGAGAAGGCGCTTGGCTTCACCCCGGCTTTCCACGAGTCCGGATTCAACCACCACATCGATTAAATCAGCTGAATCTCCGGATGATTGAATCGTGAAGACCGGAATCTCCTCCGGTATATTCTGCTCCTGGAAAACATGGGCGAAATGCCACTCCGCTTCTTTAGCAGATGCCTCATCATGGAACTGGATTACGATTTCTCTGGCCAGGCGCTTCTTGATCTCCATCGGGTTCACTGAGTCGCCCTCCAGGGCCTCCTTGAACTCAGACAGTTCCTCATCATCGACGTCGGTAAGGAGTTCGAAGTAATCCATAATAAGCTCGTCGGAAATCGACATAACCTTCCCGTACATCTCGTTCGGGGGATCTTCAACGGCGATATCATTTCCCAGGCTTTTGGACATCTTCATTTGCCCATCCATCCCTACCAGGAGATGCGTGAAAAATACATGTTGGGGAGTTTGTCCCACCATTCGCTGAAGTTCACGGCCCACCAGGCAGTTGAATTTCTGGTCGATGCCGCCAAACTCGACGTCAGACTCAATCATCACAGAATCATATGCCTGAAGCAATGGATATAAGAGCTCGGTGACGGCAATCGGTTGATTTGTCTCCTGTCTGGCTGAGAAATCCTCCCTGGACATCATCTGCGCTACGGTAAATTTACTGGTCAATTTTATTACATCGGCCAGGTCGAACTTGCCAAACCACTCACTCTGCCACCTTACCTCTGTTTTCTCCGGATCAACGATTTTGAAAAATTGCCTCATGTAAGTTTCGGCATTTGCTTTCACTTCATCAGCAGTCATCATGGACCGTTTTTGGGACTGCCCACTGGGGTCTCCTATCTGCGCAGTCCAGTCTCCTACGATCAAGATTACCTTATGTCCGAGTTCCTGAAACTGCTTCAGCTTCCTCAGTGTGACCACATGTCCGAGATGGATATCGGGCCGGCTGGGGTCGAACCCTTCCTTTAAACGAAGAGGAGTTCCCCTCTCCATCATTTGCCTCAATTCCTCCTCTACGATGACCTCGGCAACACCTCTTTTGAAGATTCGCGCAATTGTCGTTTGCATTATACGTAGCTCCCTTACGACAGTTTTGGAGGATATGAAAGTCTTCTACGACCAGCTATTGGATCGGCATCGTCCTTGCGACTTCCACATCGCTCTCGATTTGCCTTTTGAGGTCCTCGGGGCTATCAAATTTCGTCTCATCGCGCAGCCGTTTGACAAATTCAATGCTCATGTCCCGTCCATAGAGTTGACCATCAAAGTCCAAAAGATGGGTTTCCACTGTTCGGGGCCCAGGACCAAAAGTAGGCCTCATACCGATATTCGTCACTGCCCTGTAGGTATGCCCGTCGACGTGGGCAAGTGTGACATACCCGCCGGGGGCAGGTACAGCGTGATGGCTATTGACTTCGAGGTTGGCCGTCGGGAATCCCAATACCGCACCTCCACGGGCATCACCATGTGTGACCACCCCGCTCATGCGAAAGCGCCGCCCCAACATCTTGGTCACAGTCTCTACATTTCCCTGCCTCAAGTGCTCGCGAATGGCAGTGCTGCTCACCACCAGTCCTTCAGTGGTCACAGAGGAAAGCACAACAACAGTGAATCCAAGTTCCTCTCCCAAAGAACGGAGCATATCCGTGTTTCCTTCACGCCCTTTGCCAAGCGCAAAATCGGGCCCGACGACCAGATCTCGCATCCTGAGATGCTTGTGCAGTAATCTGACAAACTCCCGAGCAGTGAGCTGTGCAAGTTGGTGAGTAAAAGACAGGACGACAACATAGTCAATTCCCAATCTCTTCGTTATATCCACACGCTCTTCCAGGCTTGTCAGACAAGGCAATTCCGATGCAGGATTGAGTAAGAAGTTAGGATGCCGATCAAACGTCACAACGCCGCTCAAACGATTTTCCCTGGCAGCCCGTTCCATAACGTTCTTTATCAAGTACTGATGTCCAGGATGCACACCATCAAAGACCCCGATAGTCAGGCACATTTCCCTGGATGGCTGCACCTGTGCAAGTTCTTCTTCTACTGTCACTTTATTTCCTCTTACCTTTCTAGCGTCTATGAAAATTCTATGGTCTCTAGGACCTGGTGTCAAGCTGATTCGCTTGACACCAGGTTTTCAATTGGACTAAAATTGCCGTAAAGGCAAATGCAAAGACACACGGATTCTCTGGTCATAAAGGATGTAAAGAGTAACAACCACAAATGTAAAGGAGAGCCACAATGACAAACCTTCGATCGCGTGTCGTTCAATGGACAAAGAGAGAACTGGCTGAAAGGGCATTGGGCCAAGCACTTACCCAGCTGGGGCATAACCCAGACAAGAATGCTAAGTACCTTCTGGATGCTATCGACTATATCTCCTCCGGGGAAAAGCAATCTATCATCCGCGACCGAATACATAAATGGGTGAACGAAGAAGCCGGGAAGGAATTCCTCGGCAGAATTATTAGCAACACGCACCCTAAGGTCCGACGACGCTATTTGGCACGTATGGCTGTCAGTATGTTCTTCCGTGATCGAACACTAAGCGAACACTGCTTCCAGGAATACGGTGTAACTCCACCATATGTCATGTTGATATCTCCGAGTATGAGATGCAACTATCGATGTGAGGGTTGCTATGCCGCAAGCTACGAGCGCAAAGATGATATGAAGCCAGAGGTATTCGACCGGGTCCTCAGCGAAGCTGAGGCGATGGGCATCAATTTCTTCGTAGTTCTCGGCGGCGAGCCTTTCATTTATCCGGAACTCCTTGATGTGATCAAAAAGCACGATAAGTCATTCTTCCAGCCTTACACAAACGGCTATTTCATTGACAAAACCATGGCCAAGAGGCTCGTAGATATGGGAAATGTTGCTCCTCAGATAAGCGTCAATGGTCCAGCGGAGTATACTGATGCATCCCGAGGCAAGGGAAGCTTTGATGTATGCATGCAAGCCATGGATAACTTGAGGGAGGCAGGTTGTGTCTTTGGATTTTCCTCCCTCGTTACTCGACATAATGTTGATGCCATCTGTTCTGAGGAGTGGATAGACCTGCTCATCGAGAAGGGTGCTCTTTACGGATGGCTTTTCCTTTACATGCCCGTGGGCGGCGACCCTGATTTGAGCCTGATGCCAACACCGGAACAGCGTAACCAACTCCGGGGTGTGATGAAGCAATATCGTGAGACCAAGCCAATACTGCCCATCGATTTCTGGAATGATGGTCCACTCACGGGTGGATGCATATCAGGCGGCAGGCTATATTTCCATGTGAATCACCGCGGCGATGTCGAGCCGTGTATTTTTGTTCACTTTGCCACTCACAACATACATAACTGCAGTCTTGCTGAAGCGCTTGCTTCACCATTCTTTACCAGCATTAAACAAAGCCAGCCCTTCTGCTACAACACGCTCAGACCGTGTCCTGTCATAGATCACCATCAAGCCATGTGGAACCTGATACAGCAAAACAATGCGAAACCAACACACGAGGGTGCAGAGAAAATGTTTACTGAGTTAGAGCCTCAGATGAAGGAATACTCTGACGGCGTCCAGAGGGTGATGGATGATGTATGGGATAATGAAGATTACCATAACTGGGCCGCTAAGTGGGAAGGCTTATGTGGGATACCACCAGAACGGTTAGAACAGCGCCGTAGGGAGTATGAGGAATCACGCAAAAGCTCGTCATATGCAACACAGAGACAAGAAGGCGAATAACCACAATAGGTGATTCCTTTTTATCTCCAAGGAATCAGAGAGCCCCGGGACAGCCTGTGGGGAATAATCAAACGCAGATAGGCGATACCCTCCAGGAGCCGGAGGATAGGCTAAAAGCTTTCCTCCATCCCTGGCATGAAGCTGTAAAAGACCCAGCAAAAGCCCAAGAAAAAGTATTGCACTATCTCCTCGGTATCTATGCACAAACCGAATACGGTACCAGGCATAGTGCATCCCAAATTGGGAGCATTGCGGACTACCGTCGTGCGTTTCCGGTCACCACCTACGAGAACTACAAGCCCCTGATCCAGAGAGTTATGGCAGGGGAGACAAACTTGCTCCTCAACGAAGAACCCATAGGGTGGGCAATCACAAGGGGAACAACCAAAGGTGAGTCCAAATTCATACCCATGACCGCGACTGACTTACGCATGCGAGTAAGCGCAGGACGTGCAATGATGAACCACGTGCTTACAAGCGGGCGTTACGGTCTGTTCAAAGGAATCAATCTGAACCTGAATTTTCCCTCTGTGGTGGGGAAAATAGAGACAGGCGATCGTGAAATCGAGTACGGCTATAGCTCAGGCATCTATGTGAAGCATGTGTCGGAATCAACCCCCATTCGCTCGCTCCCGACACAGGATGAAATCGACGCGCTCGGCGGGGGGAAGACCATTCAGGACTGGGAAGCGCGCTTCGAACTGGCCTACCAAAAATGCAAGAATGAAAACGTAACGCTGGTCGGTGGTGTTGCCCCAACAGCTTTGCGCTTCGGCCGCTACCTTCGGAGCAAACATGGAATATATCCCAAAGATCTCAGGCAAGTGCAGATACTAACGCTGGGCAACCTGCCGGGCATCAACACCCGATATGCACCAGGGCTCCGTGCTCTCTATGGCCCAGCGGCTATCCGGGAAATCTACGGTGCCACAGAGGGAATGTTTGGCCAGCAAATGGACCACATGCGCGCCTGGATACCAAACTATGATCTGTTTCTGCTAGAGGTGCAAAATGGTTCCCGGATGAAAATGCTCCACGAGATGCGACCCGGAGAGACAGGCAGTTTGGTCGTCTCAACACCGATCCTGCCCCGCTATAAGATTGGCGACCTCGTTCGATCTCTCCGCCCGCCTTACTTTCGATGTATAGGACGTGATCGATGGTGGACTCCCCTGGCCTACGCGTGGAACGAACTCTCTACCATGAATCTAGGTAGGCTGTAGCTTCTGCAATTCCAGAAGGGCTTATCATTCATTACGACGGCGGCCAAAACCGCGGAGCAACATCGCCAACCCTATAGCAATCAAAATCACAGGTCCGATTATGCTCCAGCTTACCAGCCCACCCAAACCAATGCCCAGAAAGATAGCGCCAGCTATAATGATTCCTGCTATCGGCTGCCGGTGTTCGGGAATAAGAAAACGAATAGCTGCATTTGCCAGGAGAATCACACCGATACCGATGAACACCGTAGACCAGGAGCGCGCTCCTCCCAGGAGGTCCAGGTTACCAAGAAGCAACGCCAGCCCAATCCAGATAAGAATAGCAGCCCATGTGCCAATCCTGATCGGATCGCGTTGCCATTTCTCCTCCCAGTTTTTTCCCTCCTTCTCGTCCTGTTTCTCGTGCTCTTTCTCGGCTTTTTCTCCCTTTTCGTCCGTTCTCCTCTTTCTGCGACTATGTCCCGGTTCTTCAGACATGTCCCCGCCTTACTATAGATACGTAATCTTTCCCACAATCAGCCGATCTTCATTACTTGCCTTAATTGTATTTCTTCACGGGCATCATTGCAATCCACTACTTCCAGAAGGCCCCCCCTACAATCAACGAGACAACGCACATGAATAGCCAATCATATTGAAAAGGAACTAAGCGCCTAATCAGTTCGCTGCAAAAATCCCGCACCGATTAGTGCGTCAACCAAGATAGATGAGAGACGTCCAAAAAACGCTACTGCGGGGAACACAGTTCCCCGCAAAGGCACATGGCTGCGAACCAAACATAGGGCTCAGGGGCCATAGTCCTCTGAGTCTTCCAGAGGAACAACGATAGCCATGATCAGGTAAGCTATAAGCCCTAACACGGTGAAAAAGATGGAAACAACAGCAGCTATCCTGATAATAGTGGGGTCTATCCCGAAGTACGTCCCCAGACCACCACATACACCCCATATCATCCTGTCATTTCTGCTACGATAAAGTTTCCTAGTCATAATGTACTCATGTAGTATAAGCTAACACTGCGATAATTATATAACAAGCTTGTGATCGTTGTCGACTACAGAAAATCCGAAATAAGGACGTCCTATAGCACTTCATTATTCGGCAAACTCGCTCCTGCGCCACACACATACAGCAGGGTATACCAATACTCACCACGAAAAATATCGACAAGCAAGTTAATATATGGTAGGGTCGTAGAGGAATACTTATCCCGAGTCTGAGCAATACAGACACGCAGAAGGCAGGAATTCAAAATAATTTTCTCAATCTGCTCGTCTATCATTATTAGTGCCGCGGGCAACGCGACTGCGCAAAGGCCGGGTACATGAGTTACCACCCTTTCAAGGGGTGGTAACTCATGTCAGATACTATTCCCCGGTTACAAGTCACCGGATTCAAAGGGCCTCAGATACTGACGGGACCAAGGAAATGCGAACTGATATACCACTGATCAACCCCAATAAGCCGTACTACAAATGGTACATATTGATGTTGGCCACGGCGATACACGGCCTCATCGCCGGGGCCGAGAGAATGTGCCTGCCACCCCTGTTTGCGGAGATAACAGAGTCCCTGAGTATGAGCATGACCCAGATGATGACGGTGTGGGCAATGGACCCCTTGGCTGGCGTATTTGTAAGCCTGGGGGCTGGGCTGCTTATAGATAAGTTCGGAGTAAAACGAACCCTGGCCGCTGCCTGCTTCCTGGCTGGTGCAACCGGTGCCTTAAGAGGCCTCTCAGTAGATTTCCCTAGCATGGCAGTAACCATGTTTATGTTTGGTTCGCTGGTAGCCATGATGCCAACCCTGCTGCCAAAGGTTACAGCAATATGGTTTATAGGACGGCGTCTGGCACTGGCAAACAGTATACTAGCTGTTGGTATGACCGGCGGAGCTATGTTTGCATCACTGGTAAGCGCAACACTATTCTCCCCTTTGCTTGGCGGTTGGAGATATGTCCTTCTCCTCTATGGCATACCGCCTATTCTGCTCAGCGTGCTTTGGTTTATGACTGCCAAGGAACCGGAGCGAAGTAGAACTCAGGATGCCAAAGTAAGTGAAGTCCCGTTTCGGGAAGCGATCTCACGAGTGGTTCGCATAAAAGAAGTGTGGATCATCGGATTAGTCTTTATGGGGGCGCAGGGCGCTTTCAACTCGATCAGTGGCTACTTGCCCTCCTATCTTCGAGACATCGGCTGGGACGCGGTCTCCGCCGACAGCGCTCTTACCCTGCTTATTGGGATGACCGCTGTAAGTTCCATCCCAATGGGAATTATATCTGACAAACTTGGTTCCAGAAAAGCTGTACTCATTCCGTCGCTGTTTATAGTGGCCGTTACCCTTGGTGCAATTCCGTTTTTCCACGGTTCTGCAATATGGGCGTTGATCACGGTAAATGGGCTCCTGCGTGGAAGCATGTATCCCCTTTTGACCGCTCTTGTGGTGGAGCAAAGAAAGGTTGGTCCAAGATATGCCGGAACCGCGATAGGCGTGGTGCTCAGCCTTGCCATGGTAGGCGCCTCTTTCACCCCACCTTTGGGCACCGCTGTTGCCGGAATCTACGGCGGAGGTGCAGCTATTCTAGCCTGGGCAATTATATCCATTATAAGCCTTGGGGGATTCTTCTTCGTAAAGGAAGCACCCTTAAAGCCTAGCCGCAGTGCCGAGCCTTCAACAGAACTACGACCATAGACCCCTTCATTAACCTGAAATCACTCTTACTTGACCCTTTTTCGGAGATATGGTACAGTTCAAATTAAACGTCTAAAAAAGAACAAAAGGAGGGCACAGTGAGTTTCGAAGAGTGTGTGAAGTTCGCCAACGAGGTCGGTACTTGCTTTCTGGCGACAGTCGAAGGAAACCAGCCAAGGGTTAGACCCATGGGCATGTGCTTCGCCGATGAGACCGGGTTCTACCTCCAAAGCGAGGCTGTCAAATCACTTACCAAACAGCTAAAAAACAATCCAAAGGCAGAATTAGTCTTCTGGGAGCCCAAGGGAGCTGAAGGTCCAGGAGCCTATCTCAGAGTCTCGGGGGAAGTAAGGTTCATCAATGATTCAGCAATTAGGGAACGGATCTTCAAAGAAAGGTCTGGATTGCTCAAGGGTCTGGGGATAGAGAGCGCAGAAGACCCCGAAATGGTGGTTTTCCAACTCTTCACGGGAGAGGCCTTCTTCTGGAGTATGGAAAGCAATACCAAAGAATCTGAAATCCAGAGAAAAAATTTTAAAACAATGTGACATTGACAACGAATCAAGCTTGCTATATGATGAAATTTGCTTGGGCGGTTAGCTCAGTGGATAGAGCGTTGCGTTGACATCGCAAAGGTCACTGGTTCAAGTCCAGTACCGCCCACCAGTGAGGATTCTCTATCAGGCCAAGTAGCAGTACATACACCAAACCCTGTCTCTCCGATCGATTAAAATTCTCCCCAATTGACTTTGACCTTTTAGCTCAGGCAGCGTATAATATAAATAGGTGAAACACAGGTGTAGGGGGCAAGATGTCTAGCCGGTTTGATAAATTCACCGAGAGAGCGCGAAAGGTTCTTGCATTAGCTCAAGAAGAGGCACAGCAATTCAATCATAACTATATCAGCACCGAGCATATCCTGCTAGGTATAGTCAGTGAAGGAAGTGGTGTCGCCACAAAGGTATTGGGCAACCTTGGTGTTGAGCCCTCCAAGGTCAGAACCGCTGTTGAATTCATTATCGGCCGTGGAGAGAGCAAAAGCCAGGGTGAAATAGGCCTGACCCCAAGAGCTAAGAAGGTAATTGAGTTAGCAGTTGACGAGGCAAAACAATTAAACCATAGCTATATCGGAACCGAACACCTGCTTCTTGGCTTGCTCCGCGAAGGTGAGGGAGTAGCTGCTGGCGTGCTGGAAAGCCTCGGAGTGAGCCTGGATAAAACCAGGGAAGAGGTGCCCCGGGTCCTTAGTGAGGGCACATCACAACGTCGTGCTGGAACCACATCTCGAGCCGCCAGCAAGACACCCACTCTGGATCAATTAGCTACAGACCTCACTGCTGCTGCGATAGCAGGCAAGCTCGACCCCGTCATCGGACGAGAGAAGGAACAGGAACGGGTAGTTCAGGTGCTCAGTCGCCGGACCAAGAACAACCCTGTCCTTATAGGAGAAGCTGGCGTAGGTAAAACGGCCGTTGCTGAAGCGGTAGCCCATGCTATTGCCTCTGGCAGTGTACCTGAAAACCTGCGTGACAGAAGGCTTCTCAACCTTGATATAGGGGCACTCGTTGCGGGTACAAAGTACCGCGGCGAATTCGAAGAGAGGCTGAAGAAAGTCATTTCCGAAATTAAACAGGCGGGGAATTGCATACTCTTCATAGATGAGATGCATACCCTTCATGGCGCTGGTGCCGCTGAGGGAGCCGTCGATGCCTCCAATATTCTAAAGCCCTCGTTGGCGCGAGGCGAGATTCAAGTCATCGGGGCCACTACCGCGGATGATTACCGCAAACATATAGAGAAGGATGCCGCCCTAGAGCGGCGCTTCCAGACCATCCTGGTTGAGGAGCCGTCCGTGGAGGACACGGTTGAAATCCTGCGAGGGGTAAAGTCACGTTATGAGGATCACCATGGTCTGCAAATAACTGACAAGGCTCTAACGACAGCTGCATCGCTGACATCCCGTTACATCTCAGGGCGAGCCCTTCCGGACAAGGCTATAGATGTGGTGGATGAAGCAGCATCGCGTGTGCGGATCAAGCATCAGACACCTCCGCTGCCAACAGCGGAACTAAACAAAGCTCTGGAAAACGTGCGCAAAGAAAAAGAGCAGGTGATTTCCAATCAGCAATATGAATACGCAGCCGAGCTTCGAGACCGGGAGCTGAAACTAGAGGAACGAATCAAACAATCAGAGGAAGAGTGGAAAGAGGAACAGGCGAGCGAGCAGATAGAGGTAACAGAGGATAACGTCGCAGAGGTGGTTAGCATGTGGACAGGTGTCCCGGTGACGAAGCTAGCAAGCGACGAAACCAGCCGACTGCTCAAGATGGAGGAGGCCTTACACCATCGGATTGTAGGGCAGGATGAGGCTATCAACCTTATCTCCAAGGCTGTGAGGCGGTCCCGAGCAGGGTTGAAAGACCCGAGACGGCCTGTGGGTATCTTCACTTTCCTTGGGCCTACAGGTGTAGGGAAGACGGAGCTGGTCCGTGCACTGGCCGAATTCATGTTCGGAAGCGAGGATGCTCTTGTTAGACTGGACATGTCGGAGTACATGGAGCGACATTCCGTATCACGGCTGGTGGGTGCTCCTCCGGGCTACGTTGGCTACGAAGAGGGAGGCCAGCTCACGGAGACAGTGAGGAGAAAGCCCTACTCGGCGATACTCCTGGACGAAATTGAAAAGGCCCATCCGGACGTCTTTAATATTTTGCTCCAGATATTCGACGATGGACGGCTCACAGACGCCAACGGGCGGCATGTGGACTTCCGTAACACGATCATCGTGATGACAAGCAACATCGGTAGCGAGACCATCAAGAAGGAGAGCAACATCGGTTTCGTGAGCCGGAGCGACGAACAAAAGGCTGTACAAGTATCCCATGAGAAGATGCGAGATAAACTCATGGAGGAAATGAAAAAGAACTTCCGTCCGGAGTTCATTAACCGCCTTGACGGTACGGTCGTGTTCCATTCGCTTACCAAAGAGCATGTCCTGCAGATTGTGGATTTGATGCTCTCACAGGTGAGGTCGCGTCTTCTGGAACAGGGGATTGATCTTACCGCAACTGCAGCGGCAAAGGAACTCTTGCACGAGAAAGGGTTTGATCCCAGCTTTGGCGCTCGACCCCTGAAGAGAGCGATTCAGACCATGGTTGAGGATCCGCTCTCTGAAAAGATATTGCAAGGTGAATTCCAGTCCGAAGACGTGGTGGAAATCGACCGTCAGGACGGCGATATCGTGTTCAGGAATGCCTCCGTGGCCAGTTTGCCTGCAGCCTAAGAGGATTAGGGCATACCTTTTCCACAATGATGAATGCTTAAGGAGCAGACAGTTACTTGATACTGCCTGCTCCTTTTTGTTATCTTAAAGCCATTGGTGACCACATGGCCAAAACACGGACCATCTATGTTTGTAGTGTCTGCGGCAATGAGAGCCTGAAGTGGATGGGGCGATGCCCACAGTGCGGGGAGTACAATACCTATGTCGAAAAGACGACAAGCAGCACCGGCAGTACAGGCAGTGACATTGCTCCCGCTGAAGTTCAGGAATTGGCTAGTGTCTCACTTGAGGACGTTCCGCGTCTCCCTCTACATTCCTCCGAATTCAATTGTGTGCTGGGAGGGGGAATTGTGCCCGGCTCGCTTGTCCTCATCGGTGGCGACCCCGGCATCGGGAAATCGACCCTTCTCCTCCAAATGGCAGGAGCACTGGCCGAAACAGAAGGTAAGGTCCTGTATGTCTCAGGCGAAGAATCGGTTTCACAAATAAAACTCAGAGCTGAGCGAATAGGCCTTAGCGGTAACGGATTGTTTATCCTTCCCGAAACACGCATAGAAAATGTGGTAAACAGCGCTCAAGACCTTTCCCCGGACCTCGTAATCGTGGATTCAGTACAGACCGCGTATGTGGAGGGAGCCGGTGCCGCAGGCAGCGTTGCTCAAGTCCGTGAATGCACACTGCGCTTGATGCAGTGGGCTAAATCGAGTAATATCCCTGTCTTTCTGGTGGGACACGTCACCAAGGAAGGCGCGATAGCAGGCCCCCATGTACTGGAGCATATGGTTGATGTGGTGCTTTACCTTGAGGGCGAACGGTTCAGTTCTTACAGACTTCTCCGTGGCGCTAAGAACCGCTTCGGCTCCACCGATGAAATCGGGATATTCGAGATGCGGGACCGGGGACTTTTTGAAGTCGCCAATCCATCACAGGCCTTGCTATCACATCGAACCGAGGGAGCTATCGGAACGGTAATAGTTCCCACTCTGGAGGGAACCCGACCACTCCTGGTGGAGATTCAAGCATTGACCAATCTCACTAATTTCGGCATGCCCCGACGCACTGCCAATGGGTTCGATTTCAATAGACTGCTTCTCATCGCTGCCGTGCTTTCCAGGAGAGGTGGAATTTCCCTTTCCAACCAGGATATAATTGCCAATGTCGCCGGTGGAATAAGAGTCAATGAACCGGCCATGGATCTGGGTCTGGCACTGGCCATTGCATCCAGCGCACGGGGCGTTAAAATGAGTCCTACCATGGCAGCGATAGGAGAAGTGGGACTGAGCGGTGAGCTAAGGCCCGTATCGCAACTGGAAAAGCGCATAGCGGAGGCGGCGAAACTGGGAATGCAAACGGTCCTTTTGCCTCCGGCATCGGCCGACTTATCGGCACCGTCAGGTGTGGAACTCAAACCGGTCAGCACACTGCTAGAGGCCCTTAAGGCCGGCTTACAATCAAAAAGTCGATAACAGAGGTGATATATGTCCGAGAAAGCAGTTCTGGCCTATAGCGGAGGACTGGATACATCCGTGGCCATCAAGTGGATAGCGGAGAAGTACGGCTTTGACGTCATCGCGGTAGCTATCGACGTGGGATCAGAGAAAAATTACCCATCCATACGGCAAAGGGCGCTGGATGTCGGCGCCGTGAAGTCACTGGTTATTGATGCCAAAGAGCAATTCGTGAAGGATTACGTCTTTCCGGCTCTCCAAGCAAACGCGTTGTACGAAGGCGAGTACCCGCTGGCAACGGCACTGGCCCGGCCTCTTATCGCCAGCTTGCTCGTGGATATCGCCCATCAAGAAGGTGCCACTGCCATCGCTCATGGCTGTACCGGTAAAGGGAATGACCAGGTTCGCTTCGATGTCAGTATAAATACTCTGGACCCAAACCTTAAAATCATCGCACCGGCCAGGGAATGGGAAATGACTCGCGAAGAGGAAATATCATATGCCAGGGAACATAACATCACTATCCCGGTGACAAGCGAGAGTCCTTACTCAATTGATGAGAACCTCTGGGGCAAGAGCATAGAATGCGGAGTGCTGGAGGACCCGTGGGTAGAGCCACCAGAGGATATCTACGAGCTTACGCGGTCGCCCTCCGATGCCCCTGACGAGCCACTTTACATAACCATTGATTTCGACAAAGGCATCCCAACCAGCCTCGATGGCAGGGAAATGGACGGTGTCTCCTTGATCGAGCAGCTTAACGAAGTAGCGGGGAAGCATGGCGTAGGGCGCATCGATAATATGGAGAACCGGCTGGTGGGAATAAAATCCAGGGAAATCTACGAAGCCCCCGCGGCCGTGACGTTGATTAAAGCCCACAAGGCACTCGAGGACATGGTCCTGTCCAGAAACCAGCTACGCTTCAAGGAGCGAGTGAGCCAGGAATATGCCGATCTCATTTATGATGGACTATGGTTCAGCTCACTGCGTGAAGACCTGGCCGCCTTTGTTACGAGTTCACAGAGATTTGTAACTGGCACGGTGAGGATGAAGCTACATAAGGGCAACTGTATTGTAGCAGGGCGAAAGTCACCGTACTCACTCTACGATATAAGCCTCGCCACCTACGATGAGGGTGATCTGTTTGATCAGAGCGCTTCTCCTGGATTCATCCATATCTGGGGGCTGCCATCCCGGACACAAAGACGAGTGCAGTCTGAATAACATCCAAGGCAGCCAAGGTAGGGAAGGCTTAGGCTTCCCCTACCATATAGCTGTAGGATACACAATAATATAAATGGGTGCCCAAGCTAATGGAAAAGCTGCGGATCCCCATCATTTCCATTTTACTGATTGCCGCTCTCGCCGGCGGAACCGTATTTATACTCAAACAGAACACCGCGAGTTACCCCATCGAGATCGATCTCCCAGAACCATCACAAGAGATCGAGGTTTACGTTACCGGCTCGGTTGAAAACCCTGGGATGTATA
Source organism: Dehalococcoidia bacterium (assembly GCA_046545575.1). Classification (GTDB taxonomy): domain Bacteria; phylum Chloroflexota; class Dehalococcoidia; order SZUA-161; family SpSt-899; genus JAGXOF01. Next base: position 15,431 of record JBKGZM010000017.1, on the reverse strand, counting down.
CTTTAACTGAAGGAGACCAGGTCGCCGATGCAATAGAGGTTGCTGGAGGCTTCACTGACGATGCAGACACCACGGCGATTAATCTGGCCAGAAACCTCCGAAATGGTGACAGGGTCGACGTTTACAGGAAAGGGGAATCATCACAGCGTATCAACATCAATACGGCTGACTCATGGCTTCTGGAGGCCTTGCCCGGGATAGGCCCTGCGACAGCCAAAGAGATCATCGACTACCGGTTCCAGAATGGCCCTTTCCAATCCATAGAAGATGTGAAGAAAATAAAGGGGATCGGCGACTCCACGTTTGATCAACTAAAAGACAAGATAACGGTGCGCTAATGCGGCTTATCTACCTCAGTTTAGCCTGGGTGTTTGGTATATTCCTGGGCATGAGGTATGACCTTGATTGGATATATTTAGCGATTCCTATCGGAGCCCTCTTGCTCATAGCTATTATTCCCCACAGCAAAAAGGCATTGCTACTGGGGATACTTTGCTTAATCTTTCTTCTTGGCGGAATTCTTAGATTTCAGTCCGTACCCGCCAATGACCCACTACAAGATTACCAAGGGAATTTCCATATACTAAGGGGCATGGTTTCAGATGACCCGGAAGTTGGGGACTCTACTACCAGTCTCCAACTTGAAGTCACGGAAATACGTTTGAATGAAAAATGGCAAGAGACCTCTGGCACGATTCAGGTCTACGCCCCCAAGTTCCCTGCTGAACTAGCAGAATCGAGAGATTCCCCGTACTATCGATATGGCGACCTCCTGGAAATAAGCGGGGTATTGAAATCCCCTAATCCACCAGAGGAAGGTGAAGAATTCGACTTCCGCGAGTATTTGGCGCGGCAGGGTATCTACACTGTAATGTACCAGCCAAGAGGAGTAAAGCTCCTCGCCGGGGGACAAAAGGCCGCTTTAATGGAATCCATCTATAGCCTGCGCGGCAGCATATCTCAAGCCCTCGAGAAGGTAATGCCCGAGCCACAGTGTTCGCTCGCCAAGGCAATGCTCCTGGGACAACGCACTTCCGTCCCAACCGAAGTCAAAGAAGCCTTTTCCAGAACGGGAACCGCCCATCTTTTGGCGATTTCCGGGGTCCACGTGAGCATCGTGGCAGGCATTGCCCTGGGAGCCGGTATTCTGATCTTTGGGAGACACCAGCCATACTATGTGCTGCTCGGCCTTGCCCTTGTATGGCTCTATGTGATGCTCTCGGGAATGCGCCCCTCCGCGATCCGCGCTGCCACCATGGGAAGCCTCTGGATCTATGCAGACTGGATTGGCAGGCCCCGCAGTGCTTTCACCGCTTTAACATTCGCGGCGGCAGTCATGCTGGCCTTCGAACCATCATTGCTGGCCACTATAGCATTTCAACTCAGCTTCGCCGCCATGGCAGGACTTATCTTTCTGACCCCCATATTCCACGACCGAAGCAAGAGGATGATCGGAGGGGAGACTAAAGAGCTCTCCCCAGCTGTCAATTTCGTGATCGGAAGTTGTTCAGTCACCCTGGGAGCCGTCCTGGCGACTTTACCGCTGATTTCCTACTACTTTCATATGATACCTCTTGTGAGCTTGCCAGCTACGTTCTTTACACTACCAGCAATACCAGGCATCATAGTGACAGTTGCGCTCACAGGTATAGTGGGCATATTTACAACCAGTGTGGCCAGCGTCTTGGGTTGGATTTCATGGCTGTTCGTAACATATGTACTTAAGGTGGTTGATGTCTTCACTGTCTTCCCGTATGCACCAGTCGAATTCGGTACTCATGCAGTCTGGGCATATTATGGTATGCTGGTAGCAGCCCTCTGGATACCAAGAAACTGGAGCAAGCTAAGTGTAGGGATTGTTATGATAAGAGACCGCCTGGTCAGCGCATCCAGAGTTGCCACTACTATTCCTATAAAGTGGGTAATTCTCCCGCTCCTGGTGCTAGTGGCTTTGGTCTGGGCTGCGGTCGTGACTACCCCCGATTCTCGTCTTCACGTCTTCGTCTTTGACGTTGGCCAGGGCGATTCAATACTCATTCAGCGAGGAACGCAGCAAATACTAATCGATGGTGGGCCCAGCCCTGAAGAGGTAACAAACCAACTGGGAGACACAATGCCGTTCTGGGATAGAACCATTGAACTGATTGTACTTACGCATCCTGATAGCGACCATATTACCGGACTGGTGGAGGTCCTGCAAAGGTACGAGGTTGAGAAAGTCTTAACGAGCGGGCAGAAGAACGACTCCGGCACCTACATCGAGTGGCGGAAGCTGATTAAGGAGCAAAATATCGAACGTGTAGTTGCCAAACAAGGACAGATAATTGCCATGGGAGAGGAGATAGAATTAAAAGTCCTTCATCCGAAGTCCAACCAGTTCAATCAGACTGATTTTACCCCCAATAATAACTCGGTAGTACTGAGACTCACGCATGGTGACTTCAGTTGCCTCCTGGCCGGAGATATCGAAGCGGAGGCTGAGGAATTGTTACTTGACCAGGATCTTAGATTGAGAAGCACAGTTTTGAAGGTGCCTCATCACGGCTCAAGCACCTCGACCACTAACGAGTTCTTATCCAATGTGGACCCGATAATTGCCGTGGTTTCCGTGGGGACAGACAACCGATTCGGGCATCCGACTGAGAAAGTGATCAACAAGCTGGAAGAAGAAGTGGAGAAAGATATGCTTTTCTCTACCTCTGAAGACGGGACAGTTGAGCTTATTACAAACGGACAGAAGCTGTGGATAGGAGAGAGGAGCAGATGAAGAGGATAAATGTAAAAGTCACTCCAAATGCAAAGAAGAATGAAGTTACTATGGAAGATGATGGCCTCAAGGTTCGTGTAAGTGCGCCTGCCGCTGGAGGGAGAGCAAATAAGGCAGTTATTGAAGTCCTGGCGAAGTACTTTGAGGTAAGAAAAAGCGATATCAGGATAGCTAGGGGAAAGAAGTCAAGGGAGAAGCTGATCGAGATTGAAGACAACTCCTCCCCTCTATGACCATCTCATGGAAGCCAACCAATCAGGCAACCCCCAGTCGATTCTTAATATCATCCCGAAGGGCGTTCTTATCGGCCTTGCCCACCTTTGTCAATGGGATTGCATCGATGAACTCGATTCTCTCCGGCCGCTGAAGCAAGGATGCCCCTTTATCCTTGAGGAAAGAGTGTATGTCTTCAGCCTGGAGTTTGGCCCCAGCACATAGCTGAACATAGGCACAAATTCTCTCTCCAAGTTCCTCATCCGGCATTCCGATCACTGCAACCGCCTCAACATCGGAGTGTGCGGCGATCAAGTCTTCGATTTCGGCCGGGCTGATACTTTCCCCACCGCGAAGGATAATGTCCTTGATCCTGCCAGTTATCTTGATTCTTCCCTGATCGTCTATCCTTGCCATATCGCCGGTCATGAAGAATCCATCTTCGGTAAAGGCCTTACTGTTTTCCTCATCAGCTTTGAAATAACCACTGAATATTCCTGGCCCCTTACATACCAGCTCTCCATCCCTGTTGATTGGCAGCTCCTCGCCATTGGGATCGATGATTTTATATATCTCATAAGGGCAGGTAGGTTTGCCGGCGGCATTACACAAATCATCGATGTCATAATCCAGTCTCGTCATCATGCTGTGGCCTTCAGTCCCGCCAAATCCATTGAGATGCTTATAGCCAACCTTCTCATAGCCTGCTCGAATCAGATCCGGCGAACTCGGTGCTCCGCCAACATATGCTTTGGTCAAAGAGCTCATGTCATAGTTTTTCAAGCCTTCGAAATTAACCAGCCTCGCAGCCAGGGCTGGTGCCATTACGGCACAATTCACCTTCTCACTCTGCACAGTCTTGCACATATCCTCGGGTTGGGTGGAATCTATCAGCACCATTTTACCGAAGGTAAAAATGGTGCCACAGAATCCAAGGGTATATGTCATATCATGCCCCAGAGGAGTGGTCGGGAGACATACATCATGGAGACACCGTTCCCATCCGTAGGCCTTATATTCAACATTGCAAATCACGTCATTATGTGTGCGTGGAGCCACTTTGGGCAATCCGGTGGTGCCCCCGGTAGGACCCATATGAGCCACATCCGTAGGTTCAGGTCTCCGCTCAGCGAGCTGACGGAGATTATCTTCATTCAGGTCAATACCCTCTATCAACTTCTCCAGGCTGTGGAATCGGTCATTGCCCTTTCCTCTGACCATAACAATATGCTTCAATCCCGGATTTGCCGCCAAAATACTGTCGATCATGGGGACGTACTCGATCTTGTGATACCTCTCAGGCACTATCCAGGCCGTGGCTTCAGTCAGGCGGGCAAGGTGTCCGATCTCAGTTTGCGCATGGCGGGGGACTAACAATACGTCAATGGCCCCGATTTTGTGGAGAGCAAAGTATGAGTAGATAAACTCGCTCCAGTTGGGAATCTGTAGTAGAACGCGATCTTCTTTATTGATACCGAGTTTCATAAGGGCAATGGCCAGCTTATCCGCCTTCTCCCGAATCTGGGAGTAAGTCCAACGAGCGTTTCCCTCAACTACAGCCTCTTTATCGGGGTATACATCGGCAGCCCTGTCAAGCATATCGCCGAGAGTCATGCCCCGCCACCACCTGAACTTAGAATACCTTTCAGCGTCCTCTTTCCTGTATCCGGGAAATCCTTCCACTGTCATGTTCATCACCTCCCCTTGAGATGGTAGATGCTTTGATTATCAACCCACTTTGATTACAAGCGCAGTGGCTGTATCCCCTGCCGCGCATCCGGCCCACAGGCCATAGCCACCACCGAGCAATACGAGCTCTTCTATCAATTCGGCAATAAGCCTTCCTGCCGTAGGGCTCTGAGGATGGCCGTAGATTAAAGAGGAGCCATAGTTGTTCATCCACATAACATCAAAGTCCATCTTCCTGGCCATGTAGATGTCGTTTGTTGTAAAGGGGTTATGGGTTTTAACCGCTTTTATATCCTTCATCGTGAGCCCTGCATCCCGCAGTGCCATCTCCGCAGCGGGAACCGGGGCCTGCCCCATGAAAGCCTTCTTTGCCCTGGCGAATCCGTATGATACTACCTGGACCTCGATATTGGGGTCAGCACTCAAATCCCTGGCCTTGTCCCGGGTGGTAACAATAAAGCCACAATTGCCATCCGCAGGGTGGGTCTGTGCCCCGGGGGTCATGATGCCGCCAGGGTTTACAGGATTGAGTTTCGCCAATCCCTCCTTAGTGCTGGGCCTGATACCCTCATCCTCTTCGACCATGGCGGTTTCCTTCCTCGATACCTTCACCTCAACAGGGAACATATACCTCTTCTGGAAGGCTCTGTCATCGGCCAGTGCATCCAGGTACTGTTCATAGCGCCGGAGGGCCACCGCATCGGATTCCTCCCTGGTAATCCCATCCTCCGCTGCCACATTCTCGGCTGTCTGGACCTGCATTTGGCCATGCCCGGGATCGGTGAAGTTGTCCATCATCCAGTTCTCAGACTCCAGCTCTCCCCCCGGATTCATGGGCTGGGCCCATGTAATGTGCGGGCCATTGGAACAGCGATCCGACATGAGCGCGAAAGCCGTTTCATACATGCCAACCTCGACATGTAATGCCGCAAGCTGAATGCATGTCGTGGAAGTCGTGCAAGCTTGATTTATCATCAATCCGGGAAGATCTTTCTTGCGGTCCACCAGCATAGCCGCTGCCCAATTATGACTGTGAAACATGTGGTGCTGGGCTACCGTGGTCCCAAAATAGAGATAGTCAAGAACAGTGGGATCTATATTTCGACTCGCAAACCAGCGTTTTGCCGTATTCGAGCCCAACACAATAGCGTTCTCATTGGCCATTTTCCCCTGCCAGCGGCTAAAGGGACTTGAGTAATAGCCACCGTAGGGGATATATGCCTTGGTTAACATGTAATTCCTCCTTCTTTAATTTGGATATATGCCCAATCTACCAAATTGCCATCGGCAGTCGCATCACTAAACAAAGCAAGAATTATTAAAATAGTCGATCAAGCCTATACGATTCCATCACAGACATCAAAGTGCAGGGGAACTTCTTAACAGAGGCTAATTGTCTATAACCATTTATCTACTGTATCGTGCTTATTAGCCATTGCAGGCAGTATCGTATCACCGGATTTCACTTTCTTGTCTATTCTACACCCCCACTGTCCTCAAAATCAATTGTGAGTTCATAATCGCCAAGACACAACAAACACACCAAACCAGCGTACACAGTGGGTGTACGCTGACCCACTGACCTACCGTCATATCAAGATCAAAAAAGCTGACTAACTGACTTTGGTTCTATGCTCGAACACCTCCTCCAGGCTTTCCACAACCGCTTGTGCAAATTCTCGAGTGTTTATATGGGCATCGACCTCCAGGACCTCTATTTCCTGGTCCAGGACTTTCTTTACCTCGTCGATAAAAACCCTATCTATATCCGGGTTATACAATGCCCCACCCTCTTTACTCAAGGAGGAAAAGCCTTTGGCAGGTATCAGGAACTTCACAAGCTTCTTCTCCTTGTGCCCGTTCAGTTTTTCAGCCACTGCTCGAGCAATCTCCCTTACCTCATCCTCAGTTGTTCGTGCCTGAACCCTCATAGCATCCTGGACCAGTAATTGCCTTTCAGCCAGATTTCGGGAGACCCACAGGGGATCATCTTTGTCCCTTCTTTCCAGTGGGCCACAGCTTATCATGTCGAATCCACAGGGAGTAACGATGTAAGGTATACCCTGCCGGCACGCCGCTTCCAGTCTATCAGGCCCCGCAGCACGGTTGCCGCCGAAAAGGTACTCACTAAGTGCGGCTGGAACAAGGTCGATAAACGCCTCGAACAACCCTTGTCCAACCAAGTCCTCCGCCGCCTTATCCCCCATCCCCTGAGCATGGAATGAGATGATGTTATAGTTTTTCTGTTCCAACAATTCCCGCACATATTGAGCCCCTTCGTCACAGAAACCGAATTCCGTGAGGGCAATAGAGGGTCTCTCCTCCTTCTCGGGAAGGCTGAGTCCTTCAGCCATGCCGCAGATAGCATGGGCCCCATTCATCATCAAGCTCTTTACCAAGGGATTAAAGCCTACGGTATCGACCACCGTGTGCATCACTGTTATATCTCTCACTCCAAAGTATTCAGAGAACCTGCCAGCGTATCTTGGCATCGCCGCAACGCTGGACAGTAAGAGCTTGGGCATACCAAAAGGAAGGGCTCTCATCATAGTGAGGCAAATGAAGGTCCCGGTCATTCCTCCAACGGCTATAACTCCCTCCAAATCCCCCCGCCCGTAGAGGGCAAGCATCTTTTCAGAAAGCCCATTGGCCACACTCGACACAGCTTTCTCTCTTTGCTTGGACAGCATTCCCCTCACATCATCAATGGTAGTACCACCAGCCTGGGCGATGTCTTCGCACGTGATATCCGCCTTAAGGGAGGGTGAAATTCCGCCGGTGCCAATTGTGATGTCGACAAGCGTCGTTTTATGGCCTCGAGACTCTATCTCCGTCTTCAGCAGGCGCAATGCCTCTTCTCTTTCATCCAGCATCCCTACTATTGCAATCGCCATATTCGCCTCCGCATAACTGATTCACAAACCTAACTCCGACCACCGAGATTCAACTCTCTTCAAGACATCAGGGTCAAGCTCTATCAGTTGTGGCTTTTCTTTCCACTCATAAGGGATTGTTGCATCCATGATAATCCTGGACACTATCTCCCTGGCATCCATAGGGAGCGAGGGATCGAGGGGTGTTGATCGGCCCCTCTTTATGATCTCACTGTCTTGAACCGCGTTATAACGCACAGCCAAAGACCACCATACGCCACCCATATCATCGGCGGGGACATCTGCATCAACCACGATAACACCCTTCAGTCCATAGTGCCCGGTGGTTGTCGAAATAACAGCGTTTCCCACATGATTGGCATGGCCAGGATACATTGTCTTTACGGAAACAATCGCCCAGAACCTTCCCGTTGATTCAGGAGGAATATAGACCGACTGAATGCCGGGTACCCTCATGGTCTCCAGGTCACTCCACAATGTACCGGTGCGATTCAACGACTGAATCATATGTTGATCAGTGAGTGGTTTGCCAACCGTGGTCATCTGGAAGACAGGGTTCTTTTGACGCAGTACACGTTTGACGTCGAGCCAGGGCTTGGGAAGCTCACCTTTTGCCTTGCCAGAATAATATCCCGTATACTCCCCAAAGGGCCCTTCAGGCCGGAAGTTAACCGGGTCGATCTCTCCTTCCAGGATTATCCCAGCACCGGCAGGGAGCTTCAGCCCTGTCAGGTCGCTTTCGAAAACCTCCACAGGTTCACCAAACAGGGAACCAATTATGTCATACTCATCCATCTCAGCGGAAACCATGCTACTCGCCACAAGAAAGTAGAGTGGATGGCATCCTATAACTGCTGCGGCCGGCATTTTCTTGCCCATCTTCTCATACTTAGCCCTGTGGAAATCAGCATGTTTCCCTTTAATGATTTGAACCCCCGTACTCGTTTCATCAAGCACTTGCATTCGATACGTCCCGAGGTTCGTCCAACCTGTCTCAGGGTCCTTAGTGACCAAAAACGCTGACGTGCCGATGTACCTTCCTCCATCCTGCGGATAAAGGAAGGGGGCAGGGAAATCAAACAAGTTCACATTGTTCCGCTCTATCACTTGTTCCGTGACCGGGCCATTTTTCACCTCGACCGGTTTTGTAGGTCCTTTTGTAGTTCTTTTCATCCACTCCCTGGCCAAGTCGCACATCGAATAGTCCAATGGAAGCCCCAGTGTAATGGCCAACTTTTTAGGGGTTGTAAACGCACTCGTCAAGACCGGGATATCGTAGTCCTTAACGTTCTCAAACAAAAGGGCTGGCCCCCTCCTCCTCTCATTTAACGTAGCAATGTGTGACAACTCCAGATTCCAATCCACCTCCGGCTTTATCCTTTTGAGTTCTCCTTCCTTCTCACAGGCCTCAATCCAGCCTCGCAGGTCTTTCATAATCCTACCTCCTTTAGAATTAAAATAATAACATCCAGAAGCGACTTTACTTTTTGATACCCATCATCGAACGCGCAATATCGCTTATGTTGCTACCGGTCGTTTGCACTTTTGATCCTGTCTCTTGCTTGTTCCATACTTGCTCCGGCCGACACTGGAGCATGAAGATATTGTCGGGGAAGGGCAGATCATTATCTATCGCCCATTCCGTGTCTTGATAGCAGCCAAAATAGCTCTCCAAGCGCTTGCCTGTTTTGGCCAACTCCTGTATTTCCTCTGGAGCTAGACAAGGGATATTTTGTCGTTCGGGCGGTACATCAAGAAACGCAGTGCAGCCTGCATCTATATCCAGCACATATTCCTTAAGCTTTGGCGATATCGTGCTGTGGGTGATTTCCAACACAACTTTATCAACCTCCCACTCATCCGGTGTAACTTCCCCGCTAACCACACTCTCTCCCAACCCCCAATCCGCTTGTATGCATACCTTGGACGGATCACCAGTCACCGGGTGCACGGTAAACATAACCCCAGACGCCTTGGCATTGACCATCTTGGGTACAGCCACACCAATGGGGTCATACTCCAATTTGAACTCCGGTGAACGAGCACGAGCAACAATAGAGCGTTGATTAAACGTGCTCGACCACACTCTGATTATGTTCCTTATCACCTCCGATTTACCCATGACATAGCAATAGGTTTCATATTGACCGGGATGGCTGGCAGGTCCTGCTGAGCGTGTGGAAACAGGAACATCATCGATGCCAGTCGTCTGGCAAAGCTCGTCATAGTATTGTATGATAAGCTTCTCCATATCTTTAGGCATATCCTTGGACTCCATAATGCCTCTTGCCGCCCTGGATGCCTCTTCGTACTTCGCCATATCAGTAAGATGTTCTGAGTCAGCACTGAAGCTCGAGAAGTACTTGCGAAGCTCCTCCCCAGCACCGGTTTCCTTCATAAACCTCTCATAGGCTTCCAGGGAGAGCACAAAGCCGGGAGGCACTTTCATGCCGGCTCTCCTCATCTCTCCCATGCTGGCACACTTCTTCCCAACGATATTGTTGTGCTCTTGACCTATTTCATCCAACCAGTATATCCACCTCATTTTCGCCCCTCCCTTTCTTATAGTCTATTGAGCCATGCCATGTGTCTTTAGGCACATGGCATGGCTCTTTGAACTGATTATCATGCCCTCTCAAGTATGCTTACACGTCCACTATCTCCATCCACCCTTATCTTATCCCCTGTCCTGATTGCAGCAGTGCCAGTACCAACGCCCATAACAGACGGGAGCTTATACTCGCGAGAGACGACTGCAGCATGACAGAAGGTCCCGCCAACATCCGTTACAACGGCTTTTAGGATCTGGAATGCTGGTGCCCAGCTCGAGGACGTAGTCGGTGCCACGAGAATCTCCCCTTGCTCCAATTGTCCTATCTCCTCCGGGGTAAAACAGACCCTTGCCGTACCTTCCGCTACACCAGGAGAACCAGGCATCCCCCTGACTTCCGTTGCTTCCTCAGGCCTGACGCCGGCAGCTTCCAACCACATATTTATCTTGTCCGTGGTAACACCCCACATGACAATGGTAAACGGTTCAGTAACCTGCTCCGGAGCGGGGCCAAGGGCAGGAGGTGGTCTCCAGCCCTGGAACTTCTCGTATATTTCCTTTCGCCTCTCAATCTTATCAGGCAGCTCATATTTAGCTATCGCGGGGACCCCGGTTGCCCAGGCAGCACTAATATCGTAGAGTATCGGATACAGCTCAAAGCGACTCAGGAACCAGATATCTTCTGGGTCCTTTAGCGCCTCGTGTTCAGCCATAGCCTGGCCGAGCTCTCTCACCTTCCTCCAAAACACGGAATGGAACCAGTTCTCAACGTAGAACTCATGCCCCTGCGGATAGTATGCCGTTCTCCTCACCAAATCCAGCTGTCTGTCAAATGTCTCCCTATCCGCATCGTTCTTGATCAACCCACGGTACTCCTCAGTGACCCTATTTCGCTCTCTGACTACATCATCTTTCTGTCTCTCTATTTCCTCACCCCTCTTTAAAGCGAGGATATAATTCTTTAAGTGGGCCAACGGAATATCGAGATTGTCATTCCACGCTACATCGGTATGGTACCAACCCGTGCCAATGCTCATCTCAAACCATGGTTCACGCACTCCCTCAATATCTTCGAGCCACTTCCTGCCATCCTCGGTCTGCTGTAATTTGCTTACCATCTCGTACCAGTTGTTGGAGTCCAGGATGGCATCAGCTATACCCGACGCCATTGCCGATTTCGCCAGCCTCTGTAACTGTATGGGCGGCACGAACATCTCAGCATCTGTCTCCAAACCTGAGGTAATCTGCTCTATGGTCTTATCCGCAATTCCGGGGAATAACGTCCTCATGGTCTCCATAAAGACCACATCAGAGGCATAGGTGAGATTGAGCATCTCAAAATGATACTGCCAAGCCCGCACCGCGAGTTCTATTAATCTGTCATACTCCCTCAGCAGCGTGTCCGCACTCGTGTACCCCCTCCTCTCAAAAACGACAGCCTCATCCTCTACGCTAGGAAGCGGGGCAAACTGCACTGCCTTAAGTTCATCGATGAGCCCTTTAAATTTAACCTTCCACTCTTCCCAGATACTGTCCCAGTTTTCATAGTAGTAGCCAGACCTCTTCTCAAACAGAGGAACCCTGGACTCTATATCCTCGGGTTTAGGCAAGACAGGACTGATATATATATACCCGTTTACAATCCTGTGGTCGATGCCGTAAGAGGGTGGAACACAGAATACTCGGGTATTGTATACCGAGAGCCCAATATGCCAGCAATCATCCCATATAAGGTCAAACGGGTACATCGGCTGTGGGTAGTGGACACCATCGTAATACCACAGCTTGGAACTCTCATACTGGGCCCTTTCCGATTCCTTTTCCTTACTGAAGAGGTAGTAGTAAGGATACATTTCCCGCCAGCCTTCGGTGCCGGGAATATCCTGTACATCATGAGGATCTGTAAATGATCTCTTGGTTGCTTCTGCCATAACTCCCTCCTTTTCCCTCCGGTTTTATTTTTAGATTGAGCTTACCCCTTTATCCCTCTCTTACGACTCCGGCGTCGGTGGCAGCGGCCAGAAATCGAGGAATGTTGAATGCATCACGTAAGCAGGGAACATCAGGGCCAGGCATAAATTGGCGATTATCATGCAATTTGCCGGGTAAGTTGCCATTGCTTCGGGACCAAAATGGATGGTGCCGATCATCTGGTAAAAGTAGAAGAAAGCAAAGGCAAATACGAGAGCTACTATCATGTTGACAAAGCCCTTTGCGGGCTGGGCAAATCTCCTTCCCGGCCATGTTTGAAGCATCGGCACAACTGTAAGTATCCCCGCTATGAACAAAAGGAAGTCAAGCATGAGCTTGATCGGCTTTATTCCCATGCTCGAGACCCCAATTATGTAAGAGATATAAGCCAGGACAAAACAGATCACGAAAATCAGGAAGCCCATCAAAGGTTGCGCCGTTAGCTTTTCGGACTTCGTAAATGGCCACATGTCCAGAGCGACAAATACCCAGAGAAAGACGAACATGATAAAGTAGAAGGCCAAAGCGGATTCCCAGTAAACCGGCCCGGTCGGGCAAATGCCGGCCAGTTCCGGATTGGCACCGGCAAAGCCGCTGAAATCCCAAAGCCTGAATCCGGCAAGCATTATCAGATAGTCCACTATCAGTGTCAGGAATCCCTTGGCCGGTAGTGACATCTTGCCAAAGGGCCAGCAGCCGAATGCTATTACATGGAACATGGTCGTCAGGACAACGCAGATAATGTAGACGTTTGTAACTACATTCGCTGTACCGCCCCCGACGAACTTGACCACCCACCATGTGGAGATACTGGCTATAAAGAACATAAAAGCTGTTAGGGCTATTCCACGCCATGGCTGGTCAAGCTTGTCCACCGGAGGATACTTACCACCCCAGCCCAGGCCCATCACGACCTCAATAGGAACGACAGAGATAGCCCAGAGCGTAAACAGTCCCAGATAACTGTCCAGATCAAAGGCAACGGTGATTCCAATAGCAATGCCTACGCTTATAAGTATGCCAAATAATCCCCGCCAGGGTTGTGTCACCGTCCATCGAGCTGTTGGTACTTCTTGCATAACATCTCCTCCTTTCCAAAATAGATTTTTCTTACCCCTTACCTTCCTCGTAACATTTTCTACACTATACACCCCCTTTAATGAACTCATCCACCAAGGCTCTGGCATTCTCCTGAATCTCACTTATCTCTGCATGGGTAATCTGATCGACATGTATGCCAACGATAACACAGGTGGGCTTCTTTAAAAACTTGCTAAGTTGATATGCGGCTTCTCTTGCCACAGCATCGTCCTTGTGCCCGGGACGTGTTATCACGGATGTAGATGTCCTCTGACTACCCGGATCATATTCTCCCACAGCAACAGCTCCTATATGAGGATTTTCGTTGTACAGGTGCAGTATCACATCTGTACCCGCAAACTGCGCTGAGAGCATGACCTTCGTTCTACCCTCTCCCTTTTCCATCGCTACCTGGCCAAAGGCGTGTCTATATCCGTCTGAGTGGGCATTCCACCCCACTTCTGGAAGAGATCATGCTCTATATCAAAGATGTCCAACACCTTGCCAACAGTATGGTCAACGATGTCCTGGACAGTCTTAGGTCGGTGGTAAAAAGCAGGAACTGGTGGAAGTATCACAGCCCCCATCTCAGCCAGTTTTTCCATATTTCTTAAATGTCCGATGTGAAACGGGGTCTCCCTAACTAGCACAACCAGCTTCTTACGCTCCTTAAGAGTTACATCTCCGGCCCTGAGTATTAAATTCTCAGCATATGAATTGGCCAGACCAGACAGGGTTTTCATCGAACAAGGGGCAATTACCATGCCATCACGTTTAAAAGAACCGCTGCTGAGCGCAGCGGCGCAATCCTCAACCGCATAACAGAAGTCAGCGAGAGACTTTACACGATCTACCTCCATATCAGTTTCATATGGGATGTTTATCTCCCCAGCCCGAGAAACCACAAGATGGGTCTCCACGGTTTTTACATCAGCTAATACTTCCAGCAACCTGATCCCATATATAACGCCCGATGCCCCTGTGATTCCAATAATAAGTTTCATTGCCTAATCCAGCATGCATAAACACAAAATGGTTTTGTTCTAGTATAGTTACCAGTGCAAAAAATTGTCAATACATGATTTTTTATGATATAATAAGAAACTTTTCTAAAAAGCATGCAAGCATGAGACCTTTAAGGCTAAATCTATACCACGTAATCACGTTCTACTTCGTTGCGAGTGAGAAAAGCTTTAGCACCGCGGCGGAAAAGTTGTGCTTGACCCAACCTGCCGTAACCATGCAGATCCATGCTCTGGAAAAAAGCACAAAAGTAAAGCTTCTTGATGTACGAAAGAAAAAAGTCTACCTTACACAAGCAGGAGAGACGCTATTCACCTATGCCCAGGAAATATACGACCAGGCAAGTGCAGCCGAGAGGTCTTTGGATAATTTCAGCGAAAGCGGCCTCCGGATTGGGTGTGCACTGACATTCTCCCATATCGTTGCTTCTGCCGCCAGTGTATTCGAGGAGCTTCATCCTGATGCCAAACTAACTATCAGAAACGCCTCATCACATGACATAATCGACGAGCTTCTAGCACTGCACCATGATATCGGCGTGGTTGTAAGGCTGGATGATTATCCCGACAACATAGTCACCGAGCATATCTCAGATTATGAGAGGATGGTATTCGTAACATCTCCACAAAACCCGGTTTTGCAAAGGGGTGTATTAGAACTTCACGACCTCGCTACCTACCCCCTTCTGTTACCAGCGGAACGGTCCGCAACAAGAGAAATCCTCCTTAAAACCTTTAAAACGGGGGGGATAGAGGCAAAGCAATCTGTGCTCGTAGACACGGATTATCTGGACGTTGCCCAGAGATTAGCCGAGGAGGGAAGAGGCATAGCTTTGATGCACGTAAGCCGTGTAGAAGACCAATTAGCTTCCGGAAAGTTGCACATAGTGCCTGTTGTAAATGAGATAACAATCGGTGTCGACCTCCTTATTCACAGGGGAATTCCTTTACCGACGATCGCGAGTAAGTTTATCTCCGTGCTTCGAGAAACGTTTCAGATGTATAACTCACACAATTCGCTCCATAAAACGTTGGCGGAGAGCTAGAACTGACAGGATTTCGCCACAGCTCAAAGTCCGAGACCTTCTTAGCGAACACCTATGGACATTTGACATTCTCTATCAACCTCTACTTAGGCAGCCTAAGTGCATTACCACCCCGATATGAGACCTCATGTAGCACTTGACAAAGGTCAACGCAGGGATGTATCATTTTGCCGCTAACCGATGAGATCGAGGATGACC
>JBKGZM010000016.1:0-36872 GCA_046545575.1 Dehalococcoidia bacterium | reverse complement strand
TCAAAGATCTCCCATACCTCGGCCAGCACTGCTTTAACCTCACCATCATATCTCTCGCCTCTGACTCGAGGCTTCTTGGTCCCCCTTTCAGGCCACATCTTACCGATCACGTACTTCCTATTTTGCCCCATTCTTGTCCAAAATAGGTTTTTGGTCTGACTAGTTGAGAAGAGGCTCCCCGAGGTAGTATGGTGAAAGCATGCCACACCCACCAAATACTTCAAAGGAGTCTCTATCATGAATTTTACCACAAGTTTGTTCGGTCAGGTTCTCCAGACATACCTCGGCTCTCTTTTATGAGGTTGGTTCATAAATGCAGTGCACAACGCCATGCCAAGGGATTTTCCTCCTGGGACCAATATGTCTCCATGCTGTTTTGCCAGCTGGCCCAATGCAAGAGCCTGCGGGAGATCAGTGACGGCCTTGCCATTACCTGTGGCAAGCTCAGTCATCTGGGATTGCACACTGCTCCTGCCAGGAGTACGCTTTCCTACGCCAATCCGCCATAGGCGGACCGCCCCTGGCAGCTTTATCAGGATGTCTTCTTTCATCTGCGTGACCTGTTTGGCGGCCAAAGCCCTGGAAAGAAAAAGAAATTCCGTTTCAAGAATAAGCTGCTCAGCCTTGATTCCACCACTATCGACCTTTGTCTCAGCCTCTTTCCCTGGGCTAAA
Organism: Dehalococcoidia bacterium; assembly: GCA_046545575.1. Lineage (GTDB taxonomy): Bacteria > Chloroflexota > Dehalococcoidia > SZUA-161 > SpSt-899 > JAGXOF01. Next base: position 36,198 of record JBKGZM010000016.1, on the reverse strand, counting down.
TTCCGCCAAACCAAAGGCGCCGTTAAGCTCCATCTCCTTCTGGACCATGATGGGTATCTCCCTGACTTCGCCGTCATCACTGATGGCAAAGCCGCTGACGTCACCATCGCCCGCCATTTCAGGCTTCCCTATGGCAGCATCGTCGCTGTCGATCGCGGCTACTATGATTCCGACCTTTTCGCTTAATGGAATAGCGCTGGCGTTTTCTTCGTTACCCGGATGAAAAGCAACGCGGTTTATGAAGTCGTACAGAGCCGCCCCTTGCCAGAACGATCTAATGTCCTTGCCGACCAGATTATTCGCTTCACCGGACCCAATACCCGGTTGAAATACCCGTGGCTGTTGCGCCGGGTAGTGGTCTGGGATAACGAAAACCAGAGGGAGATCGAGCTTCTCACCAACCACTTTCGCTTTGGAGCTACCACCGCTGGCAATATCTATCGAGACCGCTGGGAGATCGAACTCTTCTTCAAGGTGCTCAAGCAGCATCTCAAGATCAAGACGTTTGTCGGCACCAGTTCCAATGCCCTCAAAACTCAGGTTTGGACAGCATTGATTGCCGTGCTTATTCTCAAGTACCTTCAGTTTCGCTCTCAATGTAACTTGCCCCTTTGCCGCCTGGTGGCCCTGCTTCGACTGAACCTCTTTTCCTACCGTGACCTCTGGAGTTGGCTTAATGATCCCTTCGAAATTCCACCGGAAACGCCAGACCCACAACTCAAGATGGTATTTTAGACAGCATCTCTTGTTTTTGTTCATCAACACTTTGAAAGAGGGGGGTGGAAAACGAAAATCCTACACCGAGCTATTTCTCAAACAGGAAAAACTCATCCAAAACCCGATTCTGAAAATATCTTGGACAGCAATGATAATAATTACAAAATCTCACAAAAAGTTGAGGGAATCATTCATGGAAGAGGGATTAAAACCTATTGTTGATGCACTTCCTTTTATAGTTCCGATCATCATTGTGGAACTTGCCCTGATGGTCATTGCTCTTGTCAACCTTCTTCGACGAGATTATGTCGCCGGAGGAAACAAACTTATCTGGGCTCTTGTCATTATCTTTATCAACCTTATCGGCCCCATCGTTTACCTGATATTCGGACGCAAGGAGAAGCCCATTGACAGCGATTAAGACTGAAGGGCTTACCAAGCGTTATGGCAACATTACCGCCCTGGACAACCTGGACCTGGAAGTGCCGGACAATGTGGTTTTCGGTTTCCTCGGACCCAACGGCGCCGGGAAGACGACAACGGTAAAGCCGCTCACCGGCTTCTCCCAACCCACATCCGGTAGAGCATGGGTGGCCGGAGAGGAGGTCGGCAAAAACAGCCTTGCCCTGCAGGCCAGGACGGGCCTGCTCCCCGACGTACCCGCCTTCTATAGCTGGATGCGAGGACGCGAGTTCCTGCACTATGTCGGTGAATTGCACGGGATGCCCCGGAGCGATATCAAGACACAGACCGACGAACTGCTGAAGCTGGTAGACCTGAAAAACGCGATCGACCGCCGTATTGGGGGTTATTCCCGCGGAATGCGCCAGCGCCTGGGCAATGCCCAGGCGCTGGTCAATCGCCCAAGTGTGCTCTTCATGGATGAGCCGACCTCCGCCCTCGACCCCATCGGCAGGCGCGAGGTACTGGAGCTTATACTCAACCTGCGGGAAACCGCAGCTATTTTTATGTCCACCCATATATTATCCGACGTGGAACGCGTGTGCGATATGGTAGGTATCGTGAACGGAGGCAGGCTGCAGACAGTGGCAACGGTAGGGGAACTGAAAAGGAAATATACCCGCTCTGTTTTTGAAATGGAATTCATGGAAGATGCCGGGGCTTTCGCACAGGAACTGCGGCATATAGAGTGGCTTGCTGAACCTGAAATGGTGGTCGAGAACGGAACGCCCGTGCTGCGGGTCCGTGCTCTCGATATCGACCGTGCCCACAAAGAACTCCTCAGGCTCATAGCAGAAAGCGGCCTTACCCTAACCCGCTACGAGCTAACCTCGCCCAGCATCGAGGATATCTTCGTGGAAATCGTGAGGAGCGGGGAGGAGTCATGAAGGGCCTGGGGCCTCTGCTCATAAAAGAGCTTAAAGAACAACTCAGGACCTATCGGCTGGTAATCGTCGCCGGTATCTTCCTATTCTTCGGTCTCAGCACGCCTCTGATGCTTAAATATCTGCCCCAGATACTCGAACTTGCCGGAGAGCAGATGGAAATAAACATACCGCCACCGACCGCTGTCCAGTCCCTGACCGAATACTCCGGAACCATAAGTCAGGTAGGAGTGCTGGTGGCTGTGCTGATAGCCATGGGCTGTATTGCCAGCGAGTTACGGCAGGGGACGGCAATGATGACGTTGAGCAAACCGGTAAGCCGCCTGGCTTTTGTCTCTGGCAAACTCATAGCCATGAGCCTGACCTTCCTGGCCTCGATGATAGCTGCTTCGGCATTCTGCTACGCTTACACGGTCTGGCTAATCGAACCTGCCGATATTATAGCTTTTATCGGCCTGAACCTGCTGCTTGGGCTATTCCTCATTTTTTGCCTTTCCGTAACCATGCTTTTCTCCAGCTTCTTCCGCAATTCGCTGGCTGCCGGCGGCGTTTCACTGGCGCTTCTGGTGGCTCAGGGAGGACTTTCCGCTATACCGCGCTTCGGTGACTATATGCCGGGAAAACTAGCAAGCTGGGGAAACAACCTCCTTATGGGCAGCGATGAAAGTAACTGGTGGGCGCTGGCTATCACAGTAATCATTATTCTACTATGTGTATACTTCGCCCAGCATCGGCTCAGGTACAGCGACCTTTAGGTTGCCGTCAGTATACCCAATACGAACAGTTATTTCCCTTTTATCTTCGAAGGTAACACCTGGTCCACAATGCGACGGGCTTCGGGAATCTGGTTCCTGGAAAGGTTGAACCGGATTGTTTGCTCTGTAGTTAAGGGCTCGGAGACACAGAACTCTAACCGCGATTGAAAAAGCCGGCGCCTTACCTCAACCGAGGTGATTTCGCTATAGCTGATCCCGAAGTTCCTGGGATGAGCATCGATCAATTCATCCGGACTCATGCTTTGTAACGTGCAGCGTCTTTCTTGAGCGACTCTCTCCCTCTCAATCTTCTCATTCCGCTGTTCCCATTTGCCGCCAACAAGGAAAGTTTGCCACACTGATCCGAGTTGTTGAGGCTTGTCCAACGGATGCCGAATGCTGACAGCTATTAACCTTTCTGTAGTGAAGAACAGGTCATATACTACATCGAAAGTGTGACCGGTGACTCCAACAAGGGATCCGACAATTTCTTCCATCAGTATATCTTCGCCTCTTCAGCAAAGGCCAATATATCAGACTGGACCAGTGCACGCAATACTAACCGCTGTGAGCTTCACTCCCATCTGAAAAAATGTAGAAATCTTTCAAACCCCGCTTACCTTGTTCTCCTGTCTCACAAGTGATAGAATATGCCCGCCTGCCGCTGGGAATTGAAATCGGCGACCCGCCCCACATCCACCACACCGGTAAGCCGGGGCAAAGGATAGGATAAATTGACGAGTTTTTATCTGCATACACGATCCCTGCGATATCCTTGCGATGTTTCTACACCATAAAAGCAAGCGCCTCACAGGTCAAGGTTTCAAGGAGATACACATATGTGGAAAGACGAAGTAGAGGAACTGAAGAGAAGAAGGCAGATTGCCTATCAGATGGGAGGGGAGGAGAATACCTCTAAACAGCACGCCAGTGGAAGGATGACGGTGAGGGAGCGGATTGACCTGCTGTGCGATTCGGGAACATTCAATGAGCGGGGAGTGCTTGCCGGAGTTCCCACCTACGATGAAGAGGACATGAACAAACTAAAGGACCTGACCCCATGTCCTTTTGTAATGGGGATCGGAAAGATAGACGGGAAGCGGGTGGCCATCCACGGTGACGATTTCACAATCAAAGGGGCCTCGGTCGGCAGGATGTACAAAGAGAAGGGTGCGTACTTCATAAAGATGGCACGCTCATTCCAGCTCCCCATGATACGGCTGCTTGAAGGGGCAGGAGGTTCCATAAGAGAGATTCTTGAGATCGGATATACTGAACTCCCCAGTTCAGGGGACGAGTGTGCCCAGAACAGGGTCGAGGTACTCTCCGAGGTTCCGGTGGTCTCGCTTGGATTTGGCTCTGTCGCTGGCATCGGGGCCATGTATATGGTCCAGAGCCACTTCTCCGTGATGGTCAAAGAGCAAGCTCATGTATTCGTCGGCGGGCCTCCGCTGGTTAAGTGGGCAACCGGGGAAGAGGTCTCAAAGGAAGAACTTGGCGGGCACAGGCTCCATGCCCGGCTTACCGGGGTGGTCGACAACGAGGCGGAAGATGAACAGGATGCCCTCGCTCAAGCCAGGCGGTTTCTTTCCTACATGCCGCCCAATGTCTGGGAAATGCCCGTCAGACAATATGCCGACTCAGATGACCCGTGGCGCACAGAAGAAGAGCTACTCAACATAATACCACGAGACAGGAAGAAACCTTATGACATGCGAAGGATTATGAATCTGGTATTCGACCGCGATTCCATCTTCGAGATCGGCGAGTATCAGGGGAGGGCCCAGATCACGGCACTTGCAAGGCTAAACGGCTATCCGGTTGGGGTTCTGGCAAACGATCCCAGGTTCCTGGGAGGCTCTTTCAACTATGACGTCGCCGAGAAGTTCCAGCGCTTTATTGACATGTGCGACACCTTTCATTTGCCGATCGTGAACCTCTCGGATCAGCCGGGCTTTACCATCGGGAAGCAGAGCGAACAGATGGGAACGATACGCAAGGGCGTCAGGGCAAGTTTTGCCATCGTCCAGGCAACGATTCCTTTAGCGGTGATCTACGTGCGCAAGTGCTTCGGTGTTGCCGGAGGAGCACAGAAGAGCGGCATACGGTTGAGCTGGCGTTATGCATGGCCTTCCGCGGTTTGGGGAAACATCCCTGCAGAAGGCGGGGTCTATGCGGCCCACCATGATGAAATAGAGTCAGCTGAAGACCCTGAGGCCCGACTCAAGGAGCTCCAGGACACCTACAGCGCAATTTCATCGCCCTTCCGAACAGCCGAAGCTTTTGGTATCGAGGATATTATCGACCCCAGAGAGACGAGGCCCCTTTTGTGTGAGTGGGTAGAGATGGCGTATAAGATCGAAGCAGGAAACCTGGGGGTAAAGAAGAGGGGAATGCGGTGCTAGCTTGAGAGGCAAAAAAGGACGCACACAATTAAGGAGGCGACAATGACAAAGGTTTTAGTCGTAGGATCGGGGGCCATGGGGAGCGGCATCGTGCAGGCATGCGCCCAGTCAGGCTACGAAGTCACGGTCACTGACGTGGACGAGGGCATGTTACGGAAGGCGATGGAGAACATTGAATGGTCTCTTGGCAAACTTGAGGAAAAGCAAAGCCTCCGCGAACCTAAGGACCAGGTACTGGCGAGGATAAAAACAGCCAGTTCACTTGACCCGGGCCGCGGTGCCCGGTTCGTAATAGAGGCCATCTACGAAGACAAATCAGCAAAACAGAAGGTGCTTAAAGAACTCGAGTCCATCTGCTCGCCGGATACCATACTGGCGACCAACACCTCATCGATCCCCATTACCGATATCGCTGCAGGGATAGGTTCACCTGAAAGGGTAATCGGCATCCATTTCTTCAATCCGGTCCACCGAATGAATCTCGTTGAAGTGGTTAAGGGATTGTGCACATCGGAAGAGACTGTGTCCTCAGCCATGGAATTTGCGCGAACTCTCGGGAAAGAGCCTGTGCTGGTAAACAGCGACATTGCCGGATTTATCGTCAACCGGATTAACGGGATGGCGTTTCTGGAAGCGCTGAAACTCCTCGAACAGGGCACCGCCAGCGTGGAGGATATCGATAAGGCGATGCGACTCGGACTGGGGCATCCCATGGGCCCCTTTGAGCTGATGGACATGGTGGGACTGGACGTCGTGCTGCACGCCCGGGAGGGGATCTACAATGAGACAAGAAGCCCGGAGCACTACCCACCCACTATCCTCAGGAGAATGGTAGCGGCGGGACATCTTGGCAGGAAGACCAAAAAGGGCTTCTACGATTACTCCGAAACCGAGGGGGGAAAGCGTGAGTAAGGTCACATTTGAAATCAAGGGGCAGGTGGCCCTGATTACCATCAATCGACCGGAAAAGCGAAATGCTCTGAATGAAGAGGTCCGCAATGATTTTTACGGGGTTTTAAAAGACGTCGATTCAAATGAGGATATTCGCGCGGCCGTGATCACCGGCGCCGGAGAGGCCTTTGTGGCCGGTGCCGATATAGCTCCTATGAAGGACTATCAGCCCGATGACGCCTATCAGGCATCCAGTCAAGGCAGCGATATATTCCTCTTCATTGAGACAATGGCGATACCGGTTATCGCCGCAGTCAACGGTTGGGCACTGGGAGGAGGATGCGAACTGGCCCTTGCCTGTGACATTCGAATCGCAAGCGAGTCAGCCAGGTTCGGCCAGCCGGAAGTGAAAATAGGCATTATCCCGGGTTACGGCGCAACTGTCCGGTTGCCACGTCTCATCGGCACGGGGAAAGCAAAAGAACTAATTTATACGGGGCGCACTATCGACGCTGCCGAGGCCCAGAGAGTAGGTCTGGTTAATTCCGTGGTGCCGGCAGAAAACCTGATGGATGAAGCCCTCAAACTGGCTGAAAAGCTTGCAAACGGCCCAGCAGCTATTGGATACGCAAAGCAAGCCATTCAAAACGCCTTTGATCTGGAAACGAAGGAGGCCTTGCGCCTCTCCTCGCAACTATACTCCGAGACCTATCGCACAAGGGACTGCAAAGAAGGCATTAACGCCTATTTAGAAAACCGAAAACCCGAATTCACGGGGAAATAGCACCTGGCCCAGTGAGAGGTAGCTCTCTTGAGCCGTCTCACAAGATGAATAACTATTGGCTGCTTGTTCTGAGAGATGGTAGAATAACGTAGGGAATTTCCCTTAAAGGGGTAAACATGGGCATATTGGCAATAGTAGGCTTCATACTGGCTGTCATTAATCCGGTTATTGGCGGCGTGCTTGTGGGTTATCTGGTGTGGCTCAACCAACCCGATATAGGCTTTCAGATTATAATTCTCTCATTCTTCATGCTGAGCTTATACGCCATCGGGTTCATCGTATGGGCCACCAAAAAGATACAGAGGCTGGAAAAGTACATATAAAGATTAAATTCAAGGGAATATCTGTTGGCTGATAGCTCATAGCTTCTTGCTGATGGTTTTTCGCCCTGAACTATGTTTGTCAGTAATGTTTAAGCACTAATCAGCCATAAGCCATGAGCTATTAGCTGGTATATGGTTGACTTTGCGGCAAGCTCAGTTTATACTAATATTTCTGTAGAGCATGTATATGCGCCCGAGTAGCGCAACGGTAGCGCAGCCGACTTGTAATCGGCAGGGTAGTGGGTTCGAATCCCCTCTCGGGCTACGGCGGGGTGGGTGAGTGGCTAATACCAGCAGACTGTAAATCTGCCGCCGGAAGGCTTCGTAGGTTCGAATCCTACCCCCGCCATATGCCCACATAGCTCAGTGGTAGAGCACGCCCTTGGTAAGGGCGAGGTCGCCAGTTCAAGTCTGGCTGTGGGCTCCATATTAATTTAAAAATATTAAGGAGGGGTCCTGAGATGAGCAAACAAGTTTACCAGCGCACGAAGCCACATGTGAATGTGGGCACCATCGGCCATGTCGATCACGGCAAGACAACTCTCACAGCTGCTATAACTAGAGTTCTATCGAGTGCAGGGACAACGCAGTACCGAACGTTCGAATCTATCGATAATGCCCCTGAAGAAAAAGCCAGAGGGTTGACAATTGCCATACAGCACATCGAGTATGAAACGGAAAAGCGCCACTATGCTCATGTGGATTGCCCTGGCCATGCTGACTATATCAAGAACATGATCACAGGCGCGGCTCAGATGGATGGGGCTATACTGGTCGTGGCCGCTGACGATGGGGTGATGCCTCAGACACGGGAGCACCTGCTCCTTGCCTATCAGGTCGAGGTCCCGAGTTTGGTAGTTGCCCTTAACAAGGTTGATATGGTTGATGATCCCGATCTACTGGAAGTAACCGAGATGGAGCTGAGGGAGGAGATACTTCCCAGCTATAACTTCCCAGGGGAGGAGATACCCATAATTCGTCTCAGTGCACTAAAGGCACTGGAGTGTGGTTGCGGCAAGAGGGAATGTCAGTGGTGTGGCCCCATCTTGCAGCTAATGGATGCTGTTGACGACTATATTCCAGTTGCAGAACGTCCTTCAGACAAGCCATTCCTGATGCCGGTTGAGGATGTCTTCAGCATCAAGGGCCGTGGCACCGTAGTAACTGGAAGGATCGAGAGGGGTAAGATAAAGGTCGGCGAGGAAGTGGAGATAGTAGGACTGGGTGAAACCAGAAAGACCGTGGTGACCGGGGTGGAAATGTTCCACAAATCTCTCGAGGAAGGGTACCCTGGTGATGCTGTAGGATGCCTGTTGCGGGGGATAGAGCGGGATGAGATTGAGCGAGGAATGGTGCTGGCGAAACCAGGCTCCATTACTCCACATACCACCTTTGACGCCGAGGTTTATGTATTGACCAAAGACGAAGGAGGCCGACATACTCCCTTCTTCCCCGGCTATAAGCCGCAGTTCTATATCAAGACAATCGACATAACAGGAGAACTCTCGCTGCCGAGCGGTGTAGAGATGGCTTTGCCCGGAGATAACGTACAAATGAGGGTAAAGCTTATAACTCCTGTGGCGATGGAGGAAGGGCTACGGTTCGCCATTAGAGAGGGCGGCAAGACCGTCGGCGCCGGAGCGATCACCAAGATAGTTGAATAACTAGTTCGGAAGTATTGAAATGGCAAGAGCTAAAGGAGAGACGCGAGTCGTCATACAGTTAGGTTGTACTGAGTGCAAGGAAAGAACCTATACAACCACAAAGAACAAGAGGAATGATTCCGGGAGGATCGAGCTCAGAAAATACTGTCCTCGTTGCCGGACACATACGAAACACCGCGAAGTCAAGTAAAGAAAGCAGGAGGTAAACTCACAGACTGTGTCGCCAAGGGGTGAGGGAAAACGAAGGTTCCAGAGAATCAGGAACGTCATCACTGAGCTCAGGAAAGTCTCCTGGCCCTCAAGAGACGAAGCCGCTCGCCTTACGTTGATCGTACTGGTGATAACAATAGCTGTCGCGCTCATCTTAGGGTTCATTGATTATGGCTTTTCCAAACTTATAGATGCTGTGCTGATAGAGTGAGAGGGTGATGAAAAGTAACGGGAAGAACTGGTACGTAGTCCATACTTATTCGGGGTATGAGGAACGTGCCAAAACCAATTTAGAGCACCGGATTGAGACGATGGATGTGGGAGATAAGATTTTTCAGGTTTTGGTACCTACCGAGGATGAAGTTGAGATCAGAGGAGGGCAACGGCGTACCACCACGAGAAAGATGTTCCCCGGCTATATCCTGGTTCAGATGGAGCTGAGCGAGGATAGTTGGGGCGTCGTACGAAACACCCCCGGAGTCACTGGCTTTGTAGCCTCCGGAGGCCAGCCAATACCATTAGATGAACAAGAAGTGCAGCATATAATGGACAGGATGAATGCTCCCAGCCCTAGGGTTAAGGCAAGCTTTTCAAAGGGAGATAACGTCCGTATAATCGATGGTCCGTTTGCCGATTTTATCGGCACCGTCGATGAGGTAAACATTGAAAAGGGAAAAGTGAGGCTCATGGTCTCCTTTTTTGGTCGTGAGACACCTATGGAACTCGATCTATCACAAGTGCAGGTGATGTAATAATGGCAAAGAAAAAGAAAGTAAAAACCGTGCTGAAAATCCAGCTCCCGGCTGGCGAGGCAACACCCGCTCCGCCCGTGGGTCCCGTATTAGGGCAACACGGGGTAAACATTATGGCCTTCTGCAAGGAATTCAATGAGCGTACTTCTACCCAGAGCGGTTCAATCATACCAGCTGAAATAACTATATATCAGGATAGATCATTTACATTCGTCACAAAGGCTCCTCCGGTAAGTGATCTGTTGAAAAAGGCTGCAGGAATCGAAAAGGGGAGCGATGACCAGGTTAAATCCGTTGCAAATATCCCCAGTGACAAGATCAAGGAAATCGCCGAGATGAAGATGAAAGAGTTCAACGCCAACGGAGTGGAAAGCGCAATACGAATAGTAGAGGGAACCGCAAAGAGCATGGGGATTAAAGTAACTGAAGGGGCGGAGTAGGATGGCAAAACACGGTAAGAAATACGAAGAAAAAGCCAAGCTTATCGATCGAACCAGGTTATACGAGCCAAAGGAAGCTGTTGACTTAGCCAAGCAAACGTCCTTCGCAAACTTCGATGAGAGTGTCGAACTACACTTCCGCCTGGGAGTTGATCCTCGCCATGCCGACCAGCAAGTCCGGGGCACAGCTTCTTTGCCCAGCGGCTTGGGAAAGACGGTGCGTGTCCTGGTGTTCGCCCAGGGTGAAGCTGAGAAGGCTGCAAAGGACGCCGGAGCGGACTATGTCGGCGGCGATGAGCTGATCAAGCAAATCGAGGAAGGGTGGCTGGAGTTTGATAAGGCTCTTGCAACCCCTGATATGATGCCCAAAATAGGAAAGCTGGGCAAGATCCTGGGGCGGCGAGGGCTCATGCCCAATCCAAAGTCGGGAACTGTGGTCAAGCCCGAGGACTTGCCTCAAGCTATTGATGAGGTGCGGAAAGGGAAGATTGAGTTTAAACTGGACCGTACCGGGCTCATTCATATGCCAATTGGCAAAATAAGCTTCTCCGAAGACAAGCTCCTGCAAAATCTGTCATCGGTCACTGAAGCCATTGCAGATGCACGACCAAGCGGAGCTAAGGGACAGTTTATCAGGGGAGCGGCATTGACGACCTCAATGGGACCTGGTATAAAGCTGGACGTCAAGGCGTTAATGACTTATATAGGAGTGTAAAAAGAAAAAACGCAAAAGCGGTCTATCGGCCGACATAAAACCGAATTATCAGAATCGGTTAAGACCGAAGACAGTGGGTGCCGCAAGGCTTAATGCTTGCCCACCGAGGTTGGTTAGCTCATGATGGCAGTCATGGAAAACCCCTTGGTAAGGCAAGGGGTTTTTGCTTGGAAAGGGGATAAAGATGGTTAAAAAGGAAAAGAAGTCTGCGTTAGTGGATGAGATGACCGATAAACTCAGTCGGTCGAGCATTGTGATAGCAACTGACTACAGGGGGCTTACGGTATCAGAAATAACAGCGCTCAGAAGGAAGTTGCGTGAGCAGGGTGCGGAATACCAGGTAGTAAAGAATACGCTGGCAAAGCGAGCAGCCGCTTCAAGCGGCAAAGAACATATCTATGAGTTATTTACAGGCCCGACAGCACTGGTGTTCGGTTATGAAGATCCCGTTCAACCCGCCAGGGCTTTATCTGAATATCAGCGGACTATGGATGAGGCCCCGCTTGACATAAAGGGAGGAATGCTGGAAAACCGGATACTCACACCACAGGAAGTGGCCGGGTTAGCAACCCTTCCTCCCAAGAATGAGCTGATAGCCAAATTCGTAGGCCTTACACAGTCTCCTATAGCCAAACTCTTGACAGTATTGAATGGCAATATTCAGGGACTTGCCAGGGTACTACAGGGTAGACTAAATCAACTAGAACAACAAGGAGGTTAAGATGGCAGAAGAAGAACAAGCCACCACCGAAACCGCAGCTCCCAAGGGAAATCAGTCGCTCACGAAGGATCAACTCATTGAGGCCATCAAGCAAATGAGCGTGCTGGAGCTTTCAGAGCTAGTGAAAGCATTGGAGGAGGAGTTTGGGGTTAGTGCCGCTGCCCCAGCAGCCGCTGCTGCCCCCGCCGCGCCGTCTGCTGCTCCTGCAGAAGAGGAAGGCGGAGAGGAAGAGCAGACCGAGTTCACCGTGACCCTACAAAGCTACGGTGAGAACAAGATCAACGTGATAAGGGCAGTCCGTGAAGTGACTACACTGGGCCTAAAAGAAGCCAAAGAACTGGTAGAAGGTGCTCCCAAACCAGTAGCCGAGGCGGTAAGCAAAGAGGTAGCGACCACTGCCAAGCAGAAGCTGGAGGAAGCCGGAGCAACAGTGGAGATGAAATAAACCTGCTAGTTACATCCCTGAAACTCTGCGGCCTCCTGAAAGGAGGCCGCAGAGGCCATATATCATAATCCCCCTACATCTCCCTTTAGTAAAGGGTGACTAAGGGGGATCAAGGAGATTGCGAAACTTGTCCTGAGCCCGCCTATGCCGAGCACGCGAAATCTGGAGCCTGGGCAATACCAAAGTAAATAGTTACACTATTTCCAGTGAGGCATGCGTATTTTGCTTTATGGCGACTATCCGGAGCAATGTCCTCATCGCCTTGGCAGTCCGACCTTCACGGCCGATTACCCTGCCTCTGTCTTCTGAGGCTACCTCAAGTTTGAAGACGACACCGTCCTCCCCGGGAGCCTCTGTGACTTTTACCTCGTCCGGGTTGTCCACTATTGCCTTAGCGATGTACTCAACGAGATCCTTCATTATTTCTTCTCCGCATAAAGTTTTTCCATAATACCTTGTTCCCTCAAAAGGTGGTCAACCGTTTTCGTTGGTTGTGCACCTGCTTTGAGCCACTTGAGTGCTTTCTCACCGTCTATAGACACGGTTGCAGGATCGGTCAATGGGTCGTAATGCCCAATGATCTCGATAAATGACCCGTCTCGGGGAGCCCGAGAGTCCGTCGCCACAACCCTATAGCTAGGCTGCTTTCGTTTCCCAACCCGTTGAAGTCGTACCTTTACCATTTCCTCTCCTGTGAATTTAGATTCCGTCCTCTATTGTACACCATGTTCGAGTATTATCCTAGCATCAACCGCCACTGCCCCATCAGGATAGGCAACTACAGGATTCAGATCGAGTTCCCTGATATTATTGGGAGATCGTTCCACAAAATCGGAAAGTCTCAGAAGCATATCTGCCAGTGCAGAGGTATCGACTGGCTCCTGCCCTCGATACCCCTGAAGCATTGAATACCCTTGTATCTCCCCAATCATCTGCTCAGCATCCTTGCGTGTGATGGGCACGATCCTGAAGGAGACATCTTTCAGCACTTCCACAAAAATACCCCCAAGCCCAAACATAAGCACCGGCCCAAACTGGGCATCCTTGAACATGCCCATTATAACCTCTATACCAGGAGGCACCATCTTTTGCACTGAGATGCCGTGTATATTTGCCTGGGGGTAATCACGAGTTATCGCGTTTACAATTGCACTGTATGCCCGTCCCACTTCTGTAACACTGTTGAGACCCAGCTTAACACCACCGCTGTCACTCTTGTGAATAACATCCGGAGAAACTATCTTAAGCGCTACCGGGAGCCCAATCTCTCTGGCTATTTCAGTGGCCTCTTTCTTCGTTTTGGCCAACCTTGTTTCTACAACTGCTATCCCGGCCTCACCAATACTTCTTTTTGCCTCTACCTCCGTCAAAGCTGCTTGCCCGCTTTCCGTCGTATCAATCATAAAGTAACCCTTTCCATCAATTATACGTCTCACATCACCATTGTACAAACATTGGCATAATCACCTGAGTCCATTCACCTTCCCCCAAAGGACGGAAGACGCCTGGGCTCGAAGGATCAGTCGTCTCTAAAGCCACCTGCTCATCATTGAGAACGCTAAACACATCCATCAAATACTTGCTGTTGAAAGCTATTTTCGACTCCGGCCCCTCCACTGAAGCGCTGACCTCTCCAACGTCATCACCAACTTCCTCTGCCTGAGAGGAGATGGAAATCTTCCCCGGCGATAGCCCATCGCCCGGTATTGTCGTCAACCGTACAATCCCTCCACCATCTCGCGCGAAAACCGAGGCGCTCTTTATAGCCCTGAGAAATTCCGCCACGTTAATCACAGCCCGCGTATTGTAACTTTGAGGAATGAGTTGACTGTAGTTGGGGAATGTCCCCTGGATCAATTGTGAAACTATCTCGGCGTTCTTGAGTCGAAAGAGCACCTGACTCCTTTGTGGATTGATGGTTACCTCAACAGGGTCTTCCTGATCTCGCAAAAGCCGCCCGAGTTCCCTCAAGGATCGTGCCGGTATGATAATACCCATATCCTCACCCACCGGCGCGGCGAGAGGTAATGTATGAACTGCCAGCCTGAAACCATCAGCAGCGACCAGCGTCAACGTATCATTGGAAAACTGTGTAAAGATGCCAGTTAGAACAGGCCTCGAATCATCGGTGGCTGCTGCAAAGATAACCTGATCTATGGCGTTCCGGATGAGGTTTGCATCCACCTGGCCAGCCACACCTTCCCCGATCTGCGGAATCGGAGGGAATTCATCGGCATTTTGACCGCTGATATGGGCTTCAAAATTAGCGCACTTAAGCTCTATAGTCGGGGTACCGGAGACAGTGCTCATTTCGATCTTGTCATTGGGCAGCGAACTCACAAAATCCGTGAGTAAAGCCGCAGGGATAGCAATATCCCCTTCCTCTTCGATTTTGGCGCCGACCCAACAACTAACGGCGACCTCAAGATTGGTAGCCGCAAGCTTAAGACGCGAATTATCGGTGGTGAGCAGAATGTGGGTCGTAATGGGCAGAACGGATCTGTTGCCCACTGCTCTGCTAACTGTTCCTAACCCTCGGACTAAGTTTCCCTGAAGACATGATAGTTGCATTTTGTTGCCTCCCAAGGCGGTGGGAATTAGTATACTATAAAACAATTGGTGAACACAAGTCACTTTCCCCAACCAATTTTGTCATCAACACCATAACTGCCGTGGATATACACCGCGCTATTAGATCCAAACCTACAGCAAGCAACTCCATTCTTAGACGGTAGGAGCAATCGAATGTATGGCAAATTCCGCATGCCCCAACGTCTCCGCTTTCGTAAGTTTCCGCGAGGCAACCTCTATGATTTCCCGTAAAATCAGCTCACCTGTGCTTTCAATAGACTCCTCCCCGCTCAAGATCAACCCCGCATCAACATCGATGTTCTCGTTCATCCTCTCGTAGAGAGCACTATTGGAGGAAACCTTTATTACAGGAGCGACAGGGGTGCCAAGCGGTGTACCTCTCCCCGTGGTAAACACGATCACCTGAGCGCCGGAGCCAATTATGCCAGTGTTGGAGACCGCGTCATGCGCGGGACCATCCATTATGATCAGCCCCTTCTTTGAAGGTCTCTCGGCATAGTTGACCACCTGCATTATCGTTGACGTGCCACCTTTGCGGATAGCCCCCAGCGATTTTTCCTCTATGGTAGTGAGACCGCCCTTTATATTGCCGGGAGAAGGTTCAGCCTCCCGAATGTCAACTCCCATGGATTTCACGGTTGCCTCAGTCGCTGACGTTATCTGCCGAATGCGTTCTCTCACTTCATCGCTGGCTGCCCTTCGGTACAGGACATACTCTGCCCCGAGCATCTCAGCCGTTTCGGAGAGGATTACGGTGCTGCCTTCACTCACCAGCTTGTCACAGGCCACTCCCAGGGCGGGATTAGCTGTAAGCCCCGAAAGCGTGTCCGAGCCACCGCATTGTGTACCGATAACAAGCTCCGAGACATCACACTGCTCACGTTTACAATCGGACGCTTCGGCAAGCAGCGCCTTCACCAGCCTCTTACCCTTAGCCACCGCATCGCTTGTACCTCCCTCGGCCTGGATGCTAAGCGTCTCAAATCGCTGCCCTAACCTGGTCAGCTCCTCTCCCAACAATTCAGGAGTGAGGAGTTCACACCCAAGTCCAATCAGCAAGACCCCGGCAACATTTGGATTCGCACAGAAGCCTGCCATAGCTCTGACGATATGATCCTTGTCTTCACCGAGATGACCACATCCATGCGGGTGACTAACAGTAACAGTGCCAGGCACCTCATTACTTATCATCCGCGCCACAGTGGAAGCACAGATCACCGTCGGGAAAACCAGGACATGGTTTCGTACTCCCACCCCTCCATTCCCTCGACGGTACCCCCAAAACTTCATGCTTTGTCCCCTCTCCCTTTCAATCCCTCCACATTGTGAACATGGACATGCTCGCCTTTTGCTATATCTTTGCTCGCCAGGCCTATGACCTCACCGTATTTCATTACTTCTTCGCCTACCGTAATATCCCTCAGGGCGAGCTTATGCCCAAAGGGAACATCCTGCTCGATTGCGACACCCAAAGTGGCGTCTCCCGTGTTAATCTGAATATTGTCACCTGAATGGAGTTCCTGCAACGCGGTAGCGACATTGTCCTTTTCCTCTACAACTATCGCGAACTGCTTCACATATCCCCCTTGTCCGCCAATATATCATAAGCCCCCGACAATTTCCAAACCATCATCTTCCATCGCTGAGGAGAATCAAGATCCAACACCATCACCAAAACCTGCCCAAATCCTTCCAGAGGTCCGAGGGCGTCTCATAAATAAAAGCTTCCCTGTACGGAATAGCTTTGGGGTTTGTTGAACCGTTAGCCAGACATCCGTAGATAACCTCTCCGGTTATCGGCTCCAGGTAGAATACCTCTGCATTGGCGTTGAAGACATAGAGCCATGCATGGTTCACCTCTGAAAGCTCCTCATCGGACTTTTCCAAATTCCCCACTGCTATAACCGACTTAATGCCCTCGGTGAGCAGCATGTTCCAGAGCTCTATCGCAATGTCGTCACAATCGAATTCCCCCTCCATATACGTATGCGTCTCGTGGTACTGCTGCGTCATCTCCTCCACCTTGGTTTGGAGCTCATAACTATCCGGCCAACCATTGCTTTTGAAATCAGGGTTTTTCCATACCTCGGACGGATTCAGTGCGTGGTCAGGAGAGGGGGTAAGTTTTTTGGTAAGGCGGTCCACTTCCGCCTTCAACCGTGTGTTCTCGCTTTCAAGGTCTGATATTTGCTCCTTAAGGTCCTCAATCCTACCAGCACCGGTGCTGTCGCAGGTATCAAGTAAGTCTTCATACTCCTTCTTCAGAGCCTGGTATTCCTCTTCCAATTCCGTCTGGGCCCTCTCCAAATCGCGCAATTCGCGCAAAGTATCGGTGTGTTCTTCCAAAAGGGAAGTATAGGATTCCTGTTGTTCCTGAATCCGTGATTCCAACTCGGATATCTTGGACTCCAATTGAGAGATTTGCTCCTCCTGGCCGGATGGGGTTCCTGTCTGTCCAGAGGGTTCAGTATCCGATACACAGGATACAACGCCAAGACCCGTTACCAGGCACAATATAAGCACCAGAACTAATGCCCTCTTCATATACTTTGACCTCACTCTATGCGCTACTACAATGACAATTATAATATCATATTCACCAGACGTCCATCATGTCACCTTAATCAAACAACCTTAACTGCTCAACCTCCACAAAATTTGATACAGCTATCCCAATGAGACGGAAAGCCCTCCCGGGCACCATTTCCCTCGTGATTATGTCCATGGCTATATCTCGTAGCTCTCCCGGCTTCTGCACCGCCCTGTTGGAGGTGGCGCTGCGAGTCAAGGTGGTGAAATCGGATAACCTCAACTTGACCGTCACAGTGCGTCCCCTGACGCCGTCTTCTTTCAATCGGCGGGACACACGGAGGCTGAGCTTCCAAACCTCGCTTTTGATCATACCCAACGCATCGATGTCCCTGGAGAAGGTAACCTCGGCGCTCATGGACTTGGCCACTCGCTCTATCTCTACAGGCCTGTCGTCATACCCGACACTCCACTTTTTCATCTCGAGTCCACGCTTGCCGAACTGGCTTCTCAGCCACTCGTTAGGCTGGCTGGCCAGAATGCCGAGCGTGTGAATACCGTGCTTTTTAAGCTTCCCCTCGGTGACAGGGCCAATCCCCCAGAGCTTGTCAACCGGTAAAGGAGCCAGAAATTCCTCCTCCGTCCCAGGCTCAACGACCTCCAGCCCATCGGGCTTGCTTAACCCCGAAGCTATCTTGGCCACGGACTTGGAAGAGGCAACGCCAACCGAAATAGCCAATCCCACCTCCTCCCTGACCTGCTGTTTGATGTAACGGGCCACTTCCAACGGAGGCAAATCCTTTGTCACCACACTCGTTATGTCAAGGTACGCCTCGTCAAGAGATACCGGCTCCACCAGAGGTGCAACCGAACGGAAGATATCCATCACCTTGGCGGATATATGATGATAGCGGCCGAAACGTGGCTGAATCACTGCCGCGGAGGGACAACGCTGAAGCGCCGTCCGCATGGGTATTGCTGAGTGAACACCGAATTCGCGAGCCTCATAGGAACATGCAGCTACAACTCCTCTGTTCTCGGGTCGACCTCCCACAAGAACGGGTTTGCCACGGAGCTGTGGATTATCCATCTGCTCCACCGAAGCATAGAAGGCATCCAGATCTGCATGAACTATGAAGCGCATTTTCCCTCTTGACAATTGGCCCGTAAGACAACGCTATGATTCCGATCCCACCGCTTTTTTCAGTTCCTCATAATCTGTCATCCCCGTAACCTTCCGCATGAATCCTTTCAACGAAGAGCATCGTTCTCGCAATTCCTGCAAATCCTTCCCGATCGGGCTCACCGATCCTGGTTTGTAAGCGTATGTCCCATGGAATGCAAAATATGCCTGATTCAATTTCCTGAGATAATAGCCCTTTTCGGCCAGGTATTCCCGCTTCTCCCTCATGAATCTCTCGGCCTCCTCCACCTCGCTCTGTGCCAGGTGTTGATCCACTTGAATTCTTATCGCCCTCATCTCACGATGGAATTCGGACACTTTTTCCCCATTCTGTGGTTTTTCCCATCCCTCCGGTGCGTAGTATTTTTTGTAAACCTTGTCGCCGATCTCCTTGCTCACGATCCCCGCCACCGTTTCATTCATAGTAACAACCTGGTAGTCACCGCGGATTCCGACGGCATCCAGCAGATAGAGGAAACCCAGGGGCTTGAAGGCCAGATATTGATGCACCCACTCCTCTACAATGGCATGAAGAGCGAATCGGATGTTGGAGGTTTCCGTAACCATAGTCGGATAGGTGAAACCCACCCCACCCAGCTCCACCACCAGCGATGAGACTCCCAACTCATCAACATGGCTCTCTATACTTTCCTTATCCTCAACGGTCAGATCCGGGTCTAGAACTACTCGATCCTGGAGCTTTATCTCATCCCTGGGTGAGACAACCAGCAGGTCAGGAGACGACTCAAACTCAAATGCAAGTGGTGGGAAAACGAGCCCCACCCTCAAAAGATCGTCCAACGGATTGAGAATACTTTCCTCCCTGAGTGCTTCCCTTATCTGTTTGTTCAGGATACACTCCGCCCTTTGTTCCAGATTTGTGTCACCAGACTCACCCGAGCCAGCATGGTCAAGCGAGGTGAAAAATTTCTTGACGGTATCCACGTCATCGATTTCAGCCTCTGGTCGATCAAATAGGCCAAACAGCCTGTGAGACAGCGTATTGATTTCCCAGTTTACAATGCTGAATGAGTGTGGCCTGGCGATGCGGCGAACCTGGTCGTGGAGCTGCGTACCGTATGGAAAGACGCAGCCCGCAAAGAAGAGGCTACCCAGTACAAGGATTGATATCACTGCTGTGGTAAGCCTTGCCATTGGGCTCAAAAAGAAGGATTCACGAACTTCGTAGTTTATTTGTTCCGCTCAAGGACGTACAATGTCAATTCAATGAGCGCCCTCTTTGCCCCACTGTCAGGTAAAGGTTGAATAGCCTGCTGTGCCTTGTCCACCAGCTCCCTGGCAATAGCAAAAGACTTGTCAATGAACGTTGATTCCCTGATCTCAGCGATGGCCTGGCCAAGCTCCAACCCATCACCCCTGGCATCAAACCCTCTTTTTATGAGTTCGCCATTAGGGTGTTGTTCTACATACAAAATGGCGGGCAGAGTAAGGACACCCTGAAGAAGGTCATTGCCCACAGGCTTTCCCATAGTTTCCTCCTCACCCGTGAAATCGAGGAGATCATCAACAACCTGAAAGGCAAGGCCGAGATTGCGCCCGTATTCCCTGAGAGACTCAACAGTGGTCTCAGAGCCATTACTCAGAATAGCTCCCGACTCCGTGGCCATAGCAAATAGAGCAGCGGTTTTGCCGTCTATTCTCCTGAAATAATCCTGACGGCTCTGATTCCACTCATAAACGGTCAGGTCTTCCTCGAGCTCCCCTTTTGCAAGCAACATGAGTGTTCGAGCGAAAAGCCTCACAACCCTGAGATTCCCGGGCTCAGCAGCAAGTTCAGCGGACCTGGCAAACAGGTAATCACCTGCTATGGTAGCTGCGCTGCCCCCCCAAACGCTGTAAAGAGTTGGCAACCCCCGCCGGAGCGGGGATTTATCGATTGCATCATCGTGAACAAGCGAAGCAACGTGAAGGAGTTCCACGGCGGCGGACATCGGGACCAAACACGTACGGTCGTAGCGATTGATTTGGCCGGAAAGCAGTGTCAATGCCGGACGTATTCCCTTACCCGAATTACCTATCGCCTGCTCTATTATCTGGGCAAATTGGGGGAAATCCATATCGCCAACCTCCCGCAATCTCTCGGCAACTAAAGGTATTTCACTCTCAACTGGTGACAATATTGACTCGAGCTTCAATACTACTTCCCTAGTTTAGCTGTCTCTTCCACCGCAATATCCTCGTCCAGCTTGGTGAAAAGAGGCTCAGGCTCAGCCAAGACCTGCCCGGTAAGAGGGAACCGGAATTCCCAACCATCATCCTGAGCATTGCCCGGAGATCCCAGAAGCCGGTGAACCTTCTCTGAACTGAATGGCAAGAACGGATACATGACTTTCTCCAAACAGGAAATAACCCCCAGCGCTACCCCGAGGGTGTTCGCGGCATTATCCTTATCCTGTTTAATCACCTTCCACGGCGCCTTGTTATCAAGATATCGGTTGGTTTCCTGCGCGAGATTGAACGCCGCCTTTATCCCTTCCCTGAAGTGGCAGTTCCCAAGGGCCCTGTCGACGTTGTCCATGGTTTCCTTAGCCTTGGCCAAAAGCTCATTATCAGCCGCATCGAGTTCCCCGACAGACGGTATGTGGCCATCAAAATTGCGGTATGTGAACTTGACAGCACGGTTAACCAGGTTCCCATACGTCGCGACCAGCTCATCGTTATTCCGGCGTACAAACTCCCGCCAGGAGAAATCAGTGTCTCCGGTCTCGGGCATGTTAATGGAAAGGATATAGCGGAGCGGATCAGGATCATAACGCTCAAGGTACTCGGGAAGCCATACCGCCCAGTTACGACTGGTGGAAAGAGGCCTATTCTCCAACGTAAGAAACTCATTTGCGGGTACATCATGAGGGAGTTTGAGGTCTCCATATCCCATCAACATGGCAGGCCAGATCAGGGTATGAAACGGGATATTATCCTTCCCGATAAAGTAATAGGGCCTGGCATTTCCATCCCAGAACGGACGCCACATTTCCTCATCGCCATTTATCTTCGCCCATTCCTTGCTCGCCGACAAATACCCTGTCACCGCCTCGAACCAGACATAAATGCGCTTGTTCTCGAATCCCTCAACTGGTACAGGAATCCCCCACTGTATATCCCGCGTAATCGCCCGGTCACGCAGGCCCTCTTTCAAGTAACGCATAGTCAGGCTGGCAACATTTGGCTTCCAGTGGGTCTGGGCCTTAACCCACTCCTCTAGCTGCTGACTGAATTTGGAAAGTTCAAGGAAGAGGTGTTCCGAGGTCCTTACCTCGGGCGGACCGCCACATATTGTGCATCTAGGGTTAATCAACTCATCCGGATTAAGGGTCTTGCTACAATCCGGGCACTGGTCTCCTCTGGCAGCCGGAGCATGGCAGTAAGGACACTCGCCCTCAACATAACGGTCGGGAAGGTACCTGTCACAATGAGGGCAGTATGCCGAAGGCATGCTGCCCTTGTATATATACCCCTTGTTCATAAGAGTAAGGAAGAGATCCTGGACGACCTCAGTATGATTTTCAGTGTGGGTAGAGGTAAATAGGTCGAAAGAGATACCCAACTTCTCCCAGGCATCAAGGAACCCCTGGTGATATCTTGTTGCCACATCTTCAGGGCTGGTTCCTTCCCTGTCCGCTCTCATGGTTATAGGTGTGCCGTGCATATCGCTACCGGAAACCATTAATACGTGATTTCCCTTCATGCGATTATAGCGCGCGAATATGTCAGCGGGGAGATAAGCCCCCGCAATCTGCCCCAAATGCAAAGGGCCGTTAGCATAGGGCCAGGCTACAGCTACAAGAATATACTCAGGCATAACAAGTGTATTGTATCATAAAGCAACGGGCTATTGGGAGTAAAGCAAGACATCATGCAAGCAGCACAATCTCGCTGGAAACCACACCCCCGGGAAAAGATTGTCCCGGATGAAGGCCCATAATCCGTCGACTTTTCCTCGAGATAAAGCAAAAATGCTTCGTGGTTATCTATCACCCAAGGAGTGCAACGCGATGGCGGCAGATCTCTGCTTGATTGTCCTGGAAATCGAGCACTTGCATTTTGATGTGAAATTAGGTAAAATAATTAACCCCCTTAAATTCGGGGGCTAAAAAGAGTTATAATAGTAATGTGTAGCACAAATCGAAAAGGATAAGCGGCGCACAGAGCGAGGAGATGTAACAGTCTATGAGGGAATTTGAAGAGAGCTTGGAAGAAAAAAACGCCATGCCAGATATGGACGCCGAAATAGAGGAAACGGACCAGACACCGGAGGTATATACTTCTCACAGGCGTATGGAGGAAGTAGAGGATGCCGATGAGGAAGCACTCGGCGAAGAGCTGGATATGGAAGATGACCTCAGTGAGGTCGACGTAAAGGAACCAGACCTGATCGATAGAGTGGAAGAAACTCAGACAGAGTCAGGTACAGGAAGCACTGATTCGGTCCGCATGTACCTGCGAGAAATGGCGCAGGTCCCACTCCTGACATCTGACCAAGAGAAGTATCTGGCACGGAAAATGGAGGAGAGAAAACGCCTCGAATCAATCGAGGGTACATTGACCCAGAGACATGGGCAATCCCCTTCCGCAACGGATATTATGATGAGTATGCTCCATGATGTCGGTCAGGCATTGCCTTTCCTTAATGCCCTGCGCGATGAACTCAGCATACCAGACGAGGCCTCGACCTCCCAGGCGCTTTATGATCAGAAGCTGCAAGAGTCAATCGATGCCCAGATCGACCCGCGGCTTATTACAAGCGTAGCCAATATGACACATTCCTCCCCTGAAGGGGTGGAGGAAACCTTGGTGAACCTTTCACTGGATAGTGCCATTATACCTGAAGGAATGATCGAGGAACTGGAAGAAAAGGGGTTGCTCGACAAGCTTGCCGACTCCGAGTTCGACTCGGAAGTCCAAGCCCTCGTCAAGGAATATGAGGGTAAATTCCTCCGGCACATGAACGACGTCATGGAGGAAGGTGAGAAAGCCAAGCAGCATCTTATCGAGGCCAACCTGCGCCTCGTAGTAAGCAACACCAAGAAATATATGGGACGAGGCATGTCCTTCCTGGACCTGATCCAGCAAGGGAATATGGGCCTTATCCAGGCAGTGGAGAAATACGATTACAGACGCGGATTCAAGTTCAGTACGTATGCCACCTGGTGGATCCGTCAGGCGATCACAAGAGGCATCGCCGACCAGGCACGAACCATCAGGATCCCTGTCCACCAGATAGAGACCGTGAACAAGATCATGAGCCTCAGCCGTACCCTGGCCCAGAAGTACGGGAGGGAACCAACTGCTGAGGAAATAGCCCAAGAAATGAATATGCCAGTAGGGAAGGTGAAGGAAACCTTCAAGATGATCCGTAAGACGATCTCCCTGGAAACCCCCATCGGGGATGATGAGGACAGCCGACTGGCTGATTTCATTGAGGACAGCAGGGCCACTCCTCCCGATGTCGCATACTATCTATTGCTCAGGGAGCAACTTGAGCAGGCGCTGGAACAGCTCCCTGCACGCGAGCGCAAAGTGATCAGGATGCGGTTCGGACTGGAAGATGGTCACAGCCATACTCTGGATGAGGTAGGCCGCGAACTGGGAGTTACACGTGAACGGGCTCGCCAGATCGAGGTGAAAGCCCTGTGCGAGCTTCAGGGGCCGGGATTCTCAGAGAAGCTTAAAGAATTCCTGAACTAGGACCCAATCAAGAGAGAATGAACAATCCCCGCAAAATCTGCGATTTTGCGGGGATTGTCTTAAGCAGCAGGACAAGCGACCGTCACCCACCTCTTTGTTTAAAGAAATCCTCCAGGTCCTGTATTAAGCGATGCTTGTCTTCCTCCGTTATAAGGTTCTCCTCCTTCTCCAGGGCCTCAAAGTAATTCAAGAACTCTTTTGCCTCTTTGTTTGGCAGATTCCTTAGTTCTTCAATCCATGCGTCCATTTTACTGTCCTCTTCCTCGATGAAACTGTCCAGGTCGGAGAGGTCGAGTACATCTCGTATACCCAGAATCCCAGCAAGCGTTTCGATCAGACGCTTGCAAACCTTCATACTGGGCTTCACGGTGGCATATCTGGGCAGTTCTCCAATCAACCCAACAGCATCGATGTCCCTCTCAATGGCAGCGATGAGTATCCACGTAATGAGGTTATGAGCAAAGGTAATAGACGGCGCTAACCCCAGTCCATTTGTCGTCAGGACATCCATTAAATCCCTTCTGCTCACCATCCCGGTAACCTGCGGATCAGCCCTGTGGGTGACGTCCGTTGCATACGCGCCAAGTATGTATAGTCCCTGGACATCGAATTCACTGGCGAAATCAACCACACTGCCAGCGAACTCCAGTCCCTTTCCCGGAAGCGGGTGAGCGTTCCCGGTGAAAAATATCAAGTCGTGCTCTCCATCGCCCTTCCAGTAATAGAACTTGTTTTCCACCCTTTCTTCCAAGGACGTAGGAATCAGATTGATCACGCCTTCTTCAAGTGAGACATCGTACGACATACTAAACGGTTCAGTTGACTCGATCTCCGCGAAGGGCTCTGCGCCCAGTTTATCCCGCAAATATGTCGTAGCTACAAGGCTGACGTTCGCCGTTCCTGGTCCCGCAGCGATCAAATACGGCTTCTTCAACTCCGGTTCGGTATACAGTTTAATATCATCCATATCCTGTGCTCCTTTCTCCGTGCACCCTACATTATATTACCATTGGTGACATCGTCAATAGAAGGGATTAAGGGTTGACAACCATACCAGGGCAAAGATAAAATCAATGAGGAAAACGGTTTCCTAGTGCCAAATAGATATCATGACTTTTGCTACACTGGACGTTGAGAGGAAGGTCCTCGCTATACTGAAGGTCCTGGGCGACTGCAAGGAGCCCCTGGGAGCCAGGGTTATATCCCATCGCCTGGATAACTATGGTGTCAAGCTGGGCGAAAGGGCAGTCAGGTACCACCTCAAGCTGACCGACGAGCGAGGATTAACAGAGGCAGCAGGCCGCGACGGCCGCCTGCTCACCGATCGGGGACGTGAAGAGCTACGAAACGCCCTTGTCGAGGATAAGGTAGGATTCGCCATATCAAGGATTGAACTGCTGGCATTTCGGACCGACTTCGACTACGAGAGGCGCAGCGGCCATATCCCCGTCAACGTTTCCTTCTTCCCCAAGGAGAAATTCCGCAGAGCCGTACACGCAATGAAGCCGGCTTTTCAGGCTGGTTTGGCGGTGAGCGATCTGGTAGCAGTGGCTCATGAGGGAGAGCAATTGGGAGACCTACTCGTCCCAGAAGGGAGTATCGGACTGGCCACCGTATGCAGCATCGTTATCAATGGTTGCTTGCTTAAGGCTGGCGTGCCCATGGATTCCCGCTTCGGGGGCATCCTGGAGATACAAGATGGAAAACCTGTCCGCTTCGTGGAGCTCATCCACTATTCAGGCTCTTCCCTCGATCCCTCGGAGGTATTCATCAAGGCCAGGATGACCTCGGTAAAGCAGGCAGCGAAGGAAAAGGATGGCAGGATACTGGCTAACTTCCGGGAAATACCGTCTGCCTGTCGTGGAACAGCAGAGAATGTGGTAAGCAAGCTGCGGGAGGCGGGGCTGGGAGGCATGCTCATGATGGGAAACACAAGCGAGCCCGTGTGCAAAATTCCGGTGGAACTCAACAGGATCGGCCTTATCCTCATCGGAGGACTCAACCCGGTGGCTGCAGCCCGAGAGGCAGGCATAGAAGCTGACAACCGGGCCATGACCACAGTCATGGAATATCAAAGTCTCACCAAATTCGAGGAGATATAGAATGAAAGAAGTGAAGATTATCCCCTGCCTGGATGTGCAGGACGGAAGAGTGGTAAAGGGAGTGAAGTTCGTCAACCTGAGGGATGCCCGCGACCCTGTAGAAGCGGCTGAAGCCTACTGCCGGGACGGAGCGGACGAACTTGTCTTCCTCGACATCTTCGCAACCGTCCAGGATAGAAAGACAAGGCTTGAATGGGTGAAGAAGGTTGCCAAGAAAGTTAACATCCCCTTCGCGGTAGGCGGCGGCATAGGGAGCATCGAGGACATGGAAGCCCTTTTCGACCTTGGCGTGAATAAGGTCTCCATCAACACATCCGCCGTCAAAAATCCAGAGTTGATAAGGGAAGCCGCTCAGAAGTTCGGCAAGGACAAGCTGGTAGTTGCTATCGACGGATGGAAGAACCCGCCGGGCAGCGACCGCCCCCGGCTGGAGGTCGTGGTTAAAAGCGGTGAAGAATCGACCGGCATGGATATCGTGGAGTGGGCGAAGCGTGTGGAAGAGCTGGGAGCCGGAGAGATACTGCTTACCAGCAAGGACGCCGATGGGACAAAAGACGGATATGACCTGGAGATGACAAAGGCTGTGGCCGAGGCAGTCAATATACCGGTTACAGCCTCAGGCGGAGCAGGGACACTGGAGCATCTCTACCAGGCGGTAGCAGAGGCCAAGGCGTCTGCGGTTCTGGCAGCTTCCATATTCCACTTTGGCGAAATAACGATACCTCAGGCAAAACAATATCTTCACGAGAAAGGCATATCGGTGAGATTATAGGGAAATTTCCTATTTCTGTAAGAACTATATTTGATATTCGAAAGGAGGACCGGACATGAATCTGCAGCGACCAAATTCCAATGATGCGACAAGGAGCGCCAATCGATCAAGAAGTGTAGTTCCAATGAGCGGGCTCTGCACACGGTGCATTGACGGTTGCACGGGAAATTGCGAGGTGTTCCAGTCAACCTTCCGGGGGCGAGAACTTCTATATCCCGGACCCTTTGGAGAAATCACCGCCGGAGGCGATAAGGAATACCCCATTGACTATTCCCATTTCAATATCCAGGGGTATGCCCAAGGAGCCAGGGGCCTGCCTGAAGGCGTGGTCGGTGATTCGGATACGGCTATTTTCCCGGCCGTGAATACCGAGACCGAATATGGCTGGAATAGCAAGGTCAAACTGGATGTGCCTATCTTTACAGGTGCATTGGGCTCCACGGAAATCGCCCGCACAAACTGGGAGCACTTTGCTATAGGAGCTGCAATAAGCGGAATAACACTCGTTTGCGGAGAGAATGTCTGTGGCATTGATCCCCAGCTTGAACTCGATTCCAACGGCAAGGTAAAGAACGCCCCAGACATGGACCGGCGAATCGAGATCTATCGCCGTTACCATCGGGGATATGGCGAACTCCTGGTGCAGATGAATATAGAGGACACGAGACTGGGAGTAGCCGAATACGTTAGCAAGAAACACGGCATGGACACCATCGAGCTTAAGTGGGGACAGGGAGCAAAGTGCATAGGGGGAGAGATCAAGGTCAACACTCTTGAGCGAGCACAGGAACTCCAGAGACGCGGATACCTTGTTACGCCTGACCCTTCCGATCCCTGGAACCAGGCAGCATTCCAGTCCGGGGCCATCAAGGAATTTGAACGTCACAGCCGGCTCGGTTTCGTCGATGAGGAGAGCTTCTACGCTGAGGTTCAACGGTTGAGAGACCTGGGCTTCAAGCGCATTACCCTTAAGACAGGAGCATATAGCCTGCGTGAGCTGGCTATGGCCATCAAGTGGGCCTCAAAAGCCAATATCGACCTTCTTACAATAGACGGCGCACCCGGCGGAACGGGGATGAGTCCCTGGCGAATGATGGAGGAATGGGGAGTCCCCAGCCTCTATCTCCACGCCACAGCCTACGAGTTCTGTAAGAAGCTCGCTGACAAGGGCGAACAACCCCCGAACATAGCGTTTGCAGGTGGATTCAGCAGCGAAGACGGGGTATTTAAGGCCCTCGCGCTCGGGGCACCCTTTACCAAGGCAGTGTGCATGGGAAGGGCTCTGATGATTCCCGGCATGGTGGGCAAGAACATTCAACAGTGGATAAAAGATGGCAAACTCCCCAAGACAATCGGGCAGTACGGATCAACGCCGGAGCAGGTTTTCGTATCCTATGAGGAAGTCAAGAACCTCGTAGGCGAGAACGAGATGAAGAACATTCCTCTAGGCGCACTGGGAATCTACAGCTATACACAGAAGATCAAGGTAGGACTCCAACAGTTGATGGCAGGAGCCAGATGCTTCAGCGTACCCGCAATCAGCCGCCGTGAGTTGATGTCCTTGACCGAGGAATGTACTAAGGTCACAGGAATACCATATATAACCGATGCCTACAGAGACGAGGCAATGGAGATACTCGACAAATAGGACATTTAGAGTTAAACTAAACCTGGTAAAGAACAATAGATGGGCCCCAACCCGCAGGCGCGGGTTGGGGTTTACATACTTGACAAATCCAGCGTAACTGGTAAAATGCAAACGCTGGAGTTTTGACGAGGAGGAAGACAATTTACGCCATAGTCAAGACAGGAGGGAAACAGGTCAAGGTCTCAGAGGGCCAGACCATCGATGTGGAACGGCTCTATGAGGAAGAAGGATCTTCCGTTGATCTGGATCAGGTGCTTCTCCTTTCGGACGACGAAAAAGTGGTAGCAGGTCAGCCAGTGGTTGATGGGGCAAAAGTGAAAGCCACTGTCGTGGAGCATGGGAGAAGTCCGAAGGTAACCGTATTCAAGTACAAGAACAAGATACGATATCGGCGGAAGAAGGGACACCGTCAGCCATATACCAGGCTGAAGGTCGATCAAATCGTTACGAGCTAGAGGATGGTTAGTCATGGCACATAAGAAAGCAGGAGGTAGCAGCAGACTTGGCCGGGATAGCATTTCCAAACGGCTGGGAGTAAAGAAATTCGATGGCCAGACTGTGCGCGCCGGAAACATCCTAGTGAGACAACGTGGTACAAAGGTCCACCCCGGCGACAACGTCGGTGTGGGTAAGGATTACACCATATTTGCCCTTACTGATGGGGTAGTCAAGTTCGGAAGGGCGAACAGATTCAGGAAAAAGGTAAGCGTGTATCCAGCCGGCTCTGAGAGGTGAGGCAGCATATGAAAGACAAGATACACCCCCAATACTACGAAGATGCCAAAGTGACCTGTTCATGTGGAAACACATTCACTGTTGGTGCTACCCAACCTACCATAAGGGTTGAGGTGTGCAGTAAGTGTCACCCCTTCTTCACGGGTGAGCAGCATATAATAGATACCGCTGGACAGGTTGAACGTTTCAAGAGGCGTTACAACATAAAAGACTAGCGTCGCCTCTTCCTTTCTCAGTTCACCTTTTAGCAATAAGGGAGAGGTGCGGGTTTGAGCATGATTAAGAGTTACGATGCCATTATCGTCGGGAGCGGTCCGGCTGGGATATTCACCGCACTGGAACTAGCTCAATCTTCAAATCTAAAGATACTCCTCCTCGAAAAGGGTAAGAGCCTGAACAAGAGGCGCTGCCCGGCACTTAATGGGAACGGCACTGGATGTGTCTCATGTCCGCTCTGTAATATGGTTAGCGGGTGGGGCGGAGCCGGGGCATTCAGCGACGGCAAACTATCTTTATCCTCCCAAATTGGCGGAAGGCTCGAAAGATACATAGGGCCTACACGTAGCGAGGAGCTAACTTCCTATATCGACAAGCGCTACCAGGATTTCGGTGCCTCCGACAAGCTGTATGGTACTGGTCCGGAAGTCGATACACTGAAACACAAGGCAGAAACGGCCGGACTTCGATTGATCCCGGTTCCCCTTCGCCACATGGGCACCGAGAATTGCCATACCATATTGCAGGGTATGTACGATTTCTTGAAAGAGCGAATCGATATAGAGACAGACCTTGAAGTTACATCCATTATCGCGGAGAACGGCCAGGCCAAAGGCGTTGAAACAGCAGACGGACAGACAATAAATACACACTACCTGATCGTGGCACCAGGGAGAGAAGGGTCTGACTGGCTGGCTAAAGAGGCTTGCCTGCTTGGTCTCACAAAGCATAACAACCCCGTTGACCTCGGTCTCCGGGTCGAGGTCCCGAATGAAGTGGTCCAACACCTTACTGACGTCCTGTACGAATCGAAGCTGGAATATTACTCCAAGACATTCAAAGACCGCATTAGAACTTTCTGCATGTGCCCTGCCGGGGAAGTGACCATGGAATCGACCGGAGGGTCAGATCCCGTGATCACGGTCAACGGGCACAGCTATGCAAAGCACAAGACTCCCAACACCAACTTTGCGCTACTGGGCAGTGCTATATTCGCCAAGCCCTTTAACGACCCAATAACCTACGGTAAGTCCGTTGCACGGCTCGCCAATCTTCTGAGCGGCGGTGCTATAATGCAACGCCTGGGAGACTCACAGAGAGGACGTTGCTCAAGCTCAGCACACATAGATAAGTGGGCAGTTCAACCGACACTGAAAGATGCCATTCCCGGTGACATCAATGCAGTGCTCCCATATAGATTCCTCAAGGGAATCAAGGAGATGATAACCGCTATGGATAAGCTGGCTCCCGGAGTCGCATCTCCACACACCTTGCTTTACGGTGTGGAGGTGAAATTCTATTCCACCCGGTTGCACCTTACGCAGAACCTGGAGACGGAGATAGAGAATATGTTCGCCATAGGCGATGGAGCTGGCGTAACGCGGGGATTAGTCCAAGCTTCGGCCTCAGGAGTGGTAGCGGCACAGGAGATATTGCAACGGGTTGGTAGTAAACAGGTCCCCTCAGCGGCAACTCACTAATCTCATGTAACATAATAGGACAGGACGTATTGGATCCAATCTTGCCTGCCGGCCTGCACGTTGATGGAATGCCGATCTCCGTAAAATGAAAGTTGCAGAAGCGTATGTCAAATCAGCCTATTCATTTCCCTTGACCAGTAACCTGTGAGACCAGGTTACGGATGTTATTTACTTTCTCCAGTTCCAGTATAGTATTGATAGAGTCCTCTATTTTATCATGAGATAATATCCCAGAGGCATTATGCCTGTACTTCTCTATCACGTCTTTTTCGGTTAGCTTGGTTAGCTCAGAAAATGGCTTTTCTTCCCTGAACACATGGTTTCTTGCGACCACTTCAACGATGCTCATTTGCTTCTGGCCATACTCGGGATAACTCTGGCAGCTAACCTTTTCGGCGAATGCAAGGATGAGGGGACTTCTTGCCGTTTCCAGGTCCTGCCATTCGACCCCCTTGGTTACTCCGTTGACTGCCATTGCGATGATATAAGATGCGTTGAATTGTATATCAACTATGTTGGTAATTTCTCGATTCGTAAATAGAGGAGCTTCAAGGGCAGGGTGTCCGTAGATATTGACGGCCTCAATTTCTTCAGGATTAAGCTTGTTTTCTTCGACTATTTTGAGAACACAGTCCAACTCACTCTGGAACATCCGGCAACAGGGATATGGCTTGTAATTTATCCTTTGCATGATCCATGTGCTTCCGATATCCTTCAATATATTTTCAGGATTCCATGCTTCATAACCCGCATATTTCCAAAATCCTTCCTTGTCGTCGAAAACCGTGGTATCTCCCATATACCCCATTTGGGCAAGCAAAGCAGCTATTACTCCACCTGTATTCTGCCATCCAGGTACACCGTACTTGGCCATGGATCGATGCTCGCTAAAAGTAAATCTTCTCCAAGTAGGCACTTGGCACAGATGTCCGGAGAGCCCCATTGCGTTAACCAGCTTATCTGTATCCAGTTTCAAAAGTTTTCCGACTGCTGCTGCGACTCCGAAATTACAAAATGCATGGCCCCAACGTTCCGACCAAGTAAAAATCGTGCCATCAGCCCCCTGGAAACTGAAACCTTCGGATACAGCATTTCCTACCCTGCCCGCTATCTCGGAACCTACCGCAATGGAGACCAGGAAATCAGCGCCGCTGGCCTGTTCTCTCTCTGCCATCGCCAGGGATGGGGCAATGATATAGGGTGGAGTATGGTGACCCGGCATTAATGCATCGTAATCAATCATATTAATCAATTGCCCGTTAACCATAGCTGCGTTGACACAGGAGACTTTGCATCCACCCCCAATCAATGAAGATTCCGATGTACCTCCCAAGGTCTTGCCAAGGTCTATAAACATCCTTCCAGGGTCAGTGCGGATACCTGCCAGCGCGCAACCTATCGAGTCCAGTACCAGATATTTCAACTCACGAACTAGCTGATCGGGTAAACTCTCGAGCTTTGTGGCGATAGCCAGTGAGGCTAGCCCTTGCAATTCAGGAGAAATACTCATTCAAATAATCCCCGTTAGGTTCTATCGGTTAGAGATATCCAGCCTTATGCGTCAAATGTCTTGTAATACTTATCGGTCATGCTTACCGCAAGGAAGAATATGGGCCTATCAACCCTTATCACCCTCAACGGGCAGTGTTTCAATCCCTTAGGGATGAAGATGAGGCAGCTCTTGGATAGAATATATTTCTCATCCTCCATCCAGAACTCCACCTCCCCGCCCAGATCATGGGGATTTTCAGGGTCCCCACTGAAAAAGCCGATGGTCTCATCGAATTCATGCGTATGAGCCGGGGTGGATTCCTCCTCTGTGGCCTTCCAGTACCAGGAACAAATTATATTGGGAGCGCCTTCAATTATGAAATCCTCCATCCACAGTACACGTGTTGCCCTCTGGCTATAATTGGCTAATCGTTGCTTTGCATCATCCGGAAGTATTAAATCGGTCAAGATGTATTTCTGATATTTTGATTCAGACACGTGGTATCTCCTTCCAATCTAGTATTATTTAAACTTCCACTTCACCAGTTTGTGCTAAAAACCTCTTCCCTTAGTGAATAAGGGATAGCATTCCTACATAAGACTCGGTATCCACAAAGATATCGCCGGAAATGCCACCAACAATGCTACTCGTACTACGTCTGACAAGACGAATGGTATCACGCCTTTAAAAATCTGACCTGTCGTGGCGTCATCTCCAAACAGACTCTTCATCATGAAGAGATTCATGCCAATAGGAGGAGTAATTACAGCCATTTCAGCCATTACACACACCAGCACACCGAGCCAAATACCGTCATACCCCAATACCGTTGTAAAGATAGGATGCAAAAAAGGCACGAGCAGGACGATTGTGGCCGTTACCGGCATGACAAAGCCAACGGCAAACAATACCAAAAGACATATCACTACGATAGCCATCGACGGGGCATCCCAAGCGGAGATTAGATCAATCAACCATGTATTGAGACCGCTTAAGGCCGTCAGCCTGACAAACACTGTTGCTCCGATAATTATGGTGAACACCATACATGTGGTACGCATGCAATCAAACAAGCTGGCCTTAATAGGCCCCAACTTAAGACTCCTTTTGCCCAGTACAATCAAAAGGGCGCCAAGAGCTCCTACCCCCGATGCCTCGGTAGGCGAGAAGATGCCCCCATATATGCCACCTATAACAAGCCCCATCAGGATGACCATTCCCCACACACCCTTCAGACTAATGATCTTCTCTTTCCAGGTTGATGAACCACCAGCAGGGCCTCTCCACATGCCAAAGGCAATGAGGGCAAATATCGCTGCGGAGTATAAAATACCCTCCAGTATTCCCGGGAAAATGCCGGCCATGAATAACCGGCCTATGGACTCATCTGTAACACTGCCATAAACGATGAATGAGATACTGGGCGGTATCATGCTGCCTATAGTAGACCCGCAGCAGATAGTGCCCAACGCAAGGGTCTTGCTATAGCCTGAGTCTTTCATCGGTCCATAGGATATGGGTCCGAATACGAGCATGCCCGCAGCACTCGAGCCCGTACATGCAGCAAAGGCAGCTGTCCCCCATATCGTTGATATGGCCAGCCCTCCCGGCAACCTGCCAAACCACTTGAAAGCCGCATTATAAAGTTCGCTCCCAATGCCGGAAAGATTGGCAAACATCCCCATGAGCACGAACAGTGGCACGGCCATCAGGGAATAGCTGGTAACAGTTGACCATACACTGCTGCTGAGGATGCTCATGGCCGGGCCAAAGCCCGAAAGGTAGATGATTCCCACAAAGCCGGTTAGCGCAAAGGCAAAGGCTATAGGCACTTTCAGGAAGATGAGCAAGAACAGAACGACAAAAGCTATTATGCCCACCGCAAAAGAATCCATAGCTAAGCCTTCTCCTTCACTTTCTGCCAAGCTGTAACGATATCCGCCATAAATTGAAGCGACAAAGACAGCGCGCCGACAGATATCATCAACTTAAATATCCACACTGGTATGTGAAGCATCTCCGTAGTCTCACCCCAAGAAATACTATCCATTGTGAAATTGATGCCCTGCCAGCCAATGAAAACAAACAGGGCAAGCCCCAGCAAAGGTATCAGGAAATCAAGAATGGTCTGGATACTGTGGGGCAGGCGATTGTAGAAGAGGTCAATGTCGACGTGGGCTTTCTCTACCTGAGTGTATCCCCACCCGATGATAACTATGATGGCCATGGCTAACTCGGTCATTTCATAGGCCCCGGTAAGCGGTTTGTCGAACAGATACCGACCTATCACATCAACACCAGTTATGAGCATCAGCACAAAAAGTACGCCTGCCCCTACAGCACCTAGAACGTTATTAAGTTTCCCGACCAGTCTCTGAAACAAGCCAGTTGCACTCCCAGAACGCTTTAATTAGAAAGAGACGGAGGAGAGGGAGGTTCTTCTCCAAAACCCTTTAGTCTTTCAATGAACTCACCAACCAATTCTTTACCAGGCAAGTCTTTCTCCTCCAGTTCAGATATGTAGTTATCCCAAACTGGCACCGCCGCTGATTTCAGCTTGTTCACCTCCTCTTCTGGCCATGAATACACCTCAATACCATGCTCTTCCAATAAAGCCATGGCGTCCTCTTCAGTGTTAAGGCCTGACTCGAGATAAACATATGAGTAATCTCGGACCACCTCTTTTATGGTGTCCTGGATATCGGCTGGCAAGCTATTGAACTTCTGTTTATTGAAAATGTTGCCCGAATTTACCATTGTGAAGAAACCAACATCCAGCAGAGCCTCGGTCGGAAGTTCGTAGAATTTGTATTTCTTGACGGCCCCCGCGGGGTGAACCCAAACATCGACCAGTCCAGTTTGCCAAGCAGTGTACGCATCTCCCGGTGCCACCGTTACCGGCACCAGACCAATCTCTTCCTCACACTTGGTCGCAAGGCCTCCCGCAGCTCTTGCCTTCAGTCCATCCAGCTCGCCGAACGTGGCCGGTTTTTTCTCTCTAAACAGAAACTTATAGGCAGGAGTAGAGGTCCAGCCAAGAAATTCCACCTCATTATATTGGCTGTCAAAGTATCCATCATCGTAGAGAGAGTACATTGTTTTGAGCAGATTCTCGGGATTCTGGGAAGCAAATGGAAGGTTTCCCACCTTCGATAAGTTGAACTTTCCAGGAACCCAAGCGCCGGCGAAATCTGTCATATCAGCAACGCCGTCCTTTACAAGGCTGTACTGGTCCGTCGATTTGCCCAGTGCTTCGGACCAGTATATTTTGAATTCCACCCTGCCATCGGTTTGCTTTTCAATTTCCTCACACATCGGTTTCAACCACTCTTCGGATTGTGGGTCAGCAGGTGGCCTGAACGTGGCGTACTTCAATTCTATGGCTTCTTGCTGTCCCGAGGTTGGTTCCTGCGTACTTGTCGGAGTTTCCTCCGGTGCACATCCAACCACAAGCGAAACACCCATTAGCAGCATTACCGCCAATGCCAACATGCCTAACTTCGATTTCATCATTGGAGTCCTCCTTCTATGAGGGGCCTCTTTGTCAAGCCCCTTGGTTTATTTTCTCGTTCTT
>JBKGZM010000015.1:0-37249 GCA_046545575.1 Dehalococcoidia bacterium | reverse complement strand
TTGCTCCTCTTCCACCTTCTCCGCATTGTATTTGGTTGCCAGTCAGTTTATCGGAGGATGGTGGAAGCAACCAACACCTGTTTTGTAACATGGTAGTTGAACTGCTATCCCCTGCCAAAGTCCTCACGTGCCGATCTCAGAGGGATGATCTGGCACAGTAATTGCCAGCCATAGGGGGTGACCCTTACCATGTTCATGGGGTTTAATAACAGGGGTCTAGTGCAATGCAATACCAAGTCTGTCAGGCACATGGATAGTATGGATAGAATGGTATAGCATAGCATAGAATAGATAGACAGATTTAAACTACGGATGGGGCGACTTCTACAGCAGAGAACGGAGCTAAGCTCGAAACAAAGCCTCTTCCTGTCTATCCCTTTGCCTGCTCAGCATAACCGCCATGGCTGTTGAGTTATAACTGACGAAATCCGCATTAGTAAACGCCCAGCATCACCAGAGGCCTGCACATGCATTGCACTGTTGTTGATTCCTAATACCGGGCATCGATAAATGTGCCCTGTACGTATCAGCGTCCGATATTGCCCGACCATGGGAAACATTGCACAACATTGGGCGGTAAGAGGACGGTATGGGGTGACCCCCTACCCCTGGGTATCAAGGTACATGTCAACGGAGTGCAAAGCTGACGGTGCAAAGCTATGTGCAATGACTCTATTTGCACGGCATCAATAATTACCTTTGCACATCTTCATGCCATCCCCGGCCCGGGGGATTGACATCGGGAAATCGTAGGTATATACTACTGGTATAAATAAGATGGAGCGAGGTATGGCAAAGACATCAAACACTACCGTCAACAAACGACTGCTCAAATCCGGGCACGGCCTCTACGTGGCGATTCCCAGCGAGGTCATCGAGCAATGGGGTCTCGATAAAGGAGACGAGGTCACTGTAAATGTGGCAGAGGGAACCATGAAGATCCAGCCCAACCAACCCACCAAGTTTGAGAATTTCACAGAGGAATCAATCGCCGCGTACTCAAAGGCAATGCAAGGGGTTGAAGCCAGGGTGACTGTGGATCCGAACGCCTGTGCTATTCATCTAGAATTCTCCGGCCAGGACAGGAAGATCGTCGACATGTTTGTGCGGAACCTCTGGCAAAACCTGCCTCCGTTCTTGCGCATGCTGGGGCTTGGCTCCGTCGAGGAACACTCAGAGGCTGAGGAGAATGAAACTGGATAAGGGGGACGATATGAAGAGGACAACGTTGATGCGATGGCTCCAAGTGAGCTACCGGCGTTTCAAGGAGTGCAGCGGGTTGCCAGCGTGGCTGGTACCGTCTCGAAGTTTTGACAGGCTGTCTGATGAGCTGGGAGATGAGGCCATCCTGGAGATGAGCCGGCCTTTTCACCTGGCTGATGGGGTGGAGAACTTCGCTGAGCAAACATCCAGTCCGGATGCGGTACCGGATGAGGTATGGCAGGAGGCGATAACAAGCTGGCCTCCACTTTCTCAGGTAAAGCAGTTTGTGGAGGCTTTTTTCCAGGCAAGCGAGACGATCATGAAGCACTACGAGAGTGTCCAAGGGACAATCGGGCCAGAGGTAATATGCCGCTCGATGGCGGCGCTAGGCTTTGCACCTTTTGTGTCGGAGGGCAAGGCCTTGTTGGAGGCTGTGGCCACCATACTCGGGGGCAGAGGAGACCAACCGGCAGAGTTACTAACCCGGTATGCCAACACCGTTATTCAGGGCGATATAGAGACCGTAAGGCGGATTGATAGCTGTATTGTCAGTGACGATAGCTGGACGGAATGGACAGGAGTGTTTCTGGAGAAGGCACAAAGCTGCCAGTACACGCCACAACTGATCGGGGTGACGCCACCGATATCGGCGGAATTGGTCCGCATTCTAACTGAAATGGTGAAGGAGGTAAATAACGATGAATCTAGGTGATATCATTCGCGGTATCCAGAAATCTAAGTCCAAACCCAGTGATGAGGACCTGAGGAGTTTGCCCTACAAGAAGGCCCTTATCTATGGGCGTGTTTCAACCCCGGGCCAGGTTAAGGAGAGCAATGAATCCATCCGCGAAATCGGGACGCTCGTAATGCTGGCGAAAAAGGACGGATACCGGACGAACCTGGATCCCGAGGAGATCGAGAAATGGCTCGACGCTGTCCAGGAAGGAGCTCGAGTTGACCGTGTCATCGAGGATGGGGATGTTACGCTGGATTGCCGGGACCTGGGGTTATCCGGATCACTATGGGAGAACAAACGGCCGGCACTGGAGAGCCTGTGGCAGGGAGTGGAGAGTGGCCAAATCGGCTGCATATACCTTACCGAGGGAATGAGCCGGCTTTCGCGAGACCGCGATCGTGTACTCGGATTCACGCTGCTCAGGCTTCTCAAGTGGCACAATTGCCGCGTTAGAACGCCGGAGAGCATATTCAATCCGGTTATCCCGCGGGACTGGGCAGAGCTGGCTGATGATATAGAGGACTCAGCGGAGGAGATGAAGAAGCTCGGCATAAGGCTGGGCAGGCGCCGTGTGTCGAAAGCTGCTGAGGGCAGACATGTGGGCAACGCGGTTGCTCCAGGATACATTATTGCTATCGAAGGGCAACGGAGAGACGGCTCCTACATCCTCGGCAAGTGGGAACCATATCCCCCTCACCAGGAGATAGTTGTTATCGCCCTCAAGGAAATTGTGAGCCAGGGCTCCATTTACAAGGCAGCCCAGGCCCTTCACGCGAGAGGAATCGTGTTTCCCTTCTTCCCGGACGATCTCAGGTATATGACGACGAGATCCGTGTTGAGGCAATACCTGCAGAGTCAGCAGGGCTACCTGATCACCTCAGACGCTCTGAAGGGGTTGGCCAAGAACCTGAAGCTTATTGGCGTCTGGGAATGGATGGACATCGTAATAGAGCAGAACCATCCTGCCATTGTCCCGGTTGATCTCTTCCTTGCGGCATATGAGATAGCCACATCGACCAAGCCGAGAGGCAGAGCCGCTTATGCTGAGCCCATGGAGTGGACCGGTCTTATTTATTGCTACAACCACGACGAGCCAAGGAAAGTAGCTGCCTGGAGTGCCGGGGAACGCTGGGCGTGTAGTAGCTATTATCAGCACGGGCTGGAGCCCAGGTGCCTGTACATACGGGACCACTTGCTGACGCCCCCGCTGACCGAGGAATTCTTGCGCTGCCTCGACCTGACGCCTCATGCCCAGTCCGTACTGGAGGAGCTGAAGGCGGACGTGAAGGGGTACAGTGCTGAGGAGAGCCGCCGGCGGCGGCGGGAGGCGGAGCTTAAGTCCCGCCTCGCTAACCTGGAGAGTTGCCTTGGGTCAGGGGACCCGGAGCGTGAGGAAACTTACTGGAGGCTGATAAAAGAGGCAAGGTCAGAACTTCAGGAAGTCAGGAGAAGGCCACCAGTGCCCAAGGCCACGGCAATGGATGTGGAGATGGTAACCGGGTTTTTGGAGAACTTGAGAGATAAATGGGCAAGCTACCCCAGCCGTCTCCGAAATCAGCTACTGACTCTCCTGGTAGACAGGGTGGAGCTGCGCCATGACCTTAGCCATATTGAGGCGAGCATAATCTGGAAGATGGGCTTTCGCCAGGTAGTCAACATCACCCGGCCGTCGGCGCGTCATACCAAGGAAAAGTTCTGGCAACCTGATGAGGACAATCTGCTGAGGATGCTTTGGCCGTCGTCTTCCTGGGAGACGTTGCTGGCAGCCCTTCCCGGCAGGACAAAAGAGGCGATAAACCAGAGGGCATCACAACTGAAGGTGAAGCGGCCGCGCATAGTTTTGACCCGTGCCACGGCCCCGCCGTGGACCCAGGAAGAAGATGAACTGCTGAGGGAACTCTACACCCGAGGTCAAACTGTAGCGGCAATCGCTGCCAGACTGGGAAGGACCGAGCAGGCAGTTAAGGGTAGGGCTTCCATAATCCGTGCTGGCCGCCCTAAAGGTTTCTATCCGGCCAAGTGCCACGCCCAGTGGGAAGGCGTGAATGTTAATGTTATGCAAGAGCCCATGCCCCGCCTGTTATGACGAACTTCTCCTCCACGCCCAGACGGTTCAGCAGTTCCGCTACACGGTGCGCCATAGCACTCGAGTACGCAGCTATTACATTATTCTCGGGAACGCCCTCCTCCAACAACCCGATGACCTCGGTCTTGGCGAACACTACGCATGTGCTGCTTATCATCTGAGGCTCTTTTTCGATCCGGAAAGACCTTGGGCCAAGATCCCAGATAGGAACTTCGATAAGGTTGGCAAAAACCTCCATGCCCCGGCCAGTTCCGGCAGCGCACTTGTCATTCATCATGAACTTCAGAACCCTACCCCGCTCATCAATCCGAATGGCCTTACAATCCTGACCGCCCATGTCCAGAACGGTTCTGGTATCGGGACCGTACATGAAATTCGCCCCTCTGGCATGGCAGGCGATCTCCGTTACCGTTCGCTGCGCCATGGGTACATTGACCCTTCCATACCCGGTCCCGATGCAGAAATCAAGGTTCTCCTCTTTCAAGCCAGCATCGCCAAGGGCGAACTTCAATGCGTTACGAGCGCTGTCAGGGCTATCGGAGCCAGTGCGGGTATTCCCATAGGCATAAAGTCGACCATCAATCATTACTACAGCCTGCGAGCTCACCGAGCCAACGTCAATACCGGCGGTGATAAACTTTCCTTCCCATGGATCTATATGCGGATTTACCCAATTCGCCTCGGGCCATCGCCAAAATTCTACATTCTGTCCATCACCCATCGCTTCGTTTCTTCCCCTTTCTCACCACAAGCCTAAGTTGTGCCAAATTCGAGTTGCCACATTACTTGTATCCTTCACCTTCTGAAATAGCCTGCTTCTCAACAGCGCTGTCTTCCGTCATCCCCTCAGCTACTCCAGCCGCGGCAGCTCCCAGAGCGCCGACATAGTCAGGGTCCTCCGGCACTTTAACATCCACCCCCAGATCCTCTTTCAGGCACCCAAGGAGCCCTAAATTGCGACCCACACCACCAATCAGAACCACGTCCTCCTCAACTCCTACGATGCGGGCCAAGGAGCCAATCCTGCCGGCTATCGCATCGTGAACGGCGTGCGCGATATCCTGCTTGGGGACTTTCTGATGAATCAACGAAACCACCTCGGACTCTCCGAAGACGGCACACTGGGCATTTATGGAGATAGATGTCGTGGAGTTAAGCGAAAGCTGCCCCATTTCCTCCACTGTTATCTCCAGGGCTCTCGCCATAGTGTCCACGAACGTACCGGTCCCGGCGGCGCACTTCTCGTTCATCGCAAAGTCGAGAACCCTGCCATCAGCATCGATTTTGATTGCTCGCGCCTCCTCACCGCCGACATCAAGAACAGTTCTTGCCGAAGGGATAAGCTGATGTACCCCTCTGGCATCAGCGGCAGCATCCGAGATAGCGCCATCACGGAACCTCACCCTATCACTGGCACCGCCCGTGGAGACCACGCAGGCAACATCCTTACGCTTCAAGTTCGCCTGCTTCAATGCCTCGTCATATATCCTCTCAGCGGCATCGGCTTTCTTGATACCGGCTGGTCCGTCAGCCTTTGCCAGTATCTTCCCATCCTCAACCACAACCACCTGCACATTCGTTCCGCCAACATCAATGCCTGCGACTATCATCGTTTTCTCCTTGGTGCTTTATGCAGCTACCATCCAGGTACTAATTATAACTCACCTGCAGCATCTGAGGCAGGTATCCACAACGAAAGGAGTACCAAATCTCAAAGGGATATGTAACGAGGAAGTACCCGAGGCTTAATCTACCCAATACACGGATAATATTCGAAATTCTGTATGTGCTTTAACTATTCAAGCTTGTTCTCCAGGTTAATGAAATCACTTCGGTCAAAGCCAAGCGTCTTGAAAAATGACAGAAGATCAACTGAGTCCCAGGGCACAGAGGTATAGATATACTTAATCCCCTTCTCGCGGTACACATTCAATAACTCCACCGCCAGCTTCCGGCCAATGCCCTGGCCCATGAACTCAGGAGCAACGCCCAATGTCGCTATCCAGGCCCCTTTTTCAAGTCCGAATCCACCGTAGATTACATAACTGATCATAAAACCTACAACCTGGCCATCCACTTCCGCTACAAAGCTCACTCCCCCTTCACTCCTTTCCACCTGGGCCTCAATGATCTCCCTGAAATCAACCTCTGCTCCACCGAACCGCGTTATCTCAGAGTTTATTCTGCTGAGCGCATCCGCATCTTCCACTGAAATATTTCTTATGCGGACTCTGTCCGATAAATCGTTCCCGGTGTACATCCCAACCATCCTTCAGTCAATTTTTATAATTTTAACCTTGTGACCAACCCAGTCAGGCGGCAGATAGATCCTTCCGCTATTGCCACTGACCTTCACGGTTTTCTCTATCATCACCTCACCGTAGATCTCAAACTTGGCCCTGATTTCGCCGCTCTTACTATTCGAGTGATTCCTGGCAGCCATGTTTTTTCCTCAATTCCCAAGTTCAGTATAACTGCAAAGCAGCTTATGTCAAGACAAAAAGGGGAAATAGCACCGATCAAGGGGTACATCTTAACCCACAATTCGGCCCGATCAGCCGAACGAGAAGCCCTATCTACCAACCTCAAATGCCGGACACTACGTGTTCACCCGGACTCGTGAGGCCGCTAAAGCCACTGTTGACAGGCGCTATACCCTAGATCGAAAGCCTTCATATTGGCTTCAGCTTGCTTGGGGAAGGTTTGCTTTATGAGGTTCTTCAACGTCTCATCCCCGACCGGCAAGCGGTGCGTACCAGCCAGAGCGCCTATCATAACCACATTCTCAGAACGGGGGTTGCCCGATTCCCGTGCAAGCTGCTCTGCCTCCACCACAACCACCGTACCAGCCACTTCCCTGAGCTTCTCAAGGACCTGCTCATATGATGGATAGCTGCTCGCCCCCGAGGAGACAGTAAAAGGAAAAATCCGCCGGGAACTGCTTAGCACCAGGCTGGATTTTGACAGATAGAACGCGTTTCTCAAAGTCTCAGCGAACTCCATTCCCACCAGAACATCGCACTTCCCGACAGGCATAAGTCCTGCGTACACATCTGTTCCCAGTCTTACAATGCTCGTTACCGTACCACCCCGCTGGGCCATGCCCAGCGTCTCAGTTCCCTTGACTGGTATATCTTCCTGAAGCGCAGCCCACCCCAGCATCTCTGAAAGAGCGATGACCCCCTGTCCTCCACTTCCCGATATCAAAACATTAAATTCCTTCACCATTTTACACCTTCCCCCTTTGCAGGATAGCTCCATACGGGCAAACCTGGGCGCAAAGTCCACACCCTGTACAAAGAGATTCGTCGATAGCAACTTTTCCATCCATCTTTACTATCGCCGGGCATCCCAGCAAGTCAATACAGGAATTACACTTCGGGTTGCACTTATCTTCATCCACAAAATAGGCAGGCACTTGCTCACCTCGTCTCGTCCTCTCTCTCTGCTCAATAAGAGCACACGGACTGCGAAATACCACCACCGCAGGGCCCTCAAAGCGCAAGGCCTTCTCCATCACCTCCATCGCCTTTTTCGTCTCAAACTGATCGGCTACCTCGACGAACTTCACGCCACACGCGCGAGCAACTTCCTCCGGCCGTATGACAGGAGCTTCGTCACCCATAGCAGTGCGTCCCGTACCAGGGTGAGGCTGGAATCCGGTCATAGCCGTAGCCCCGTTGTCAAGCACTACCATCGTGATATTTGCCTGATTATAAACCGCATTCACTAGCGGTGGGATGCCGCTGTGGAAGAACGTGGAATCGCCCAACAAAGGCACAATCGGCGCATTCACTGCATGAGCCAGTCCGTTGGCGAAGCCAAAGCTAGCCCCCATACAAAAGGTGGTATCGGGAATCTCAAGCGGCGGGATAAAACCGACGGTGTAACAGCCGATGTCGCCGGGGAAT
This sequence comes from Dehalococcoidia bacterium, assembly GCA_046545575.1. Lineage (GTDB taxonomy): Bacteria > Chloroflexota > Dehalococcoidia > SZUA-161 > SpSt-899 > JAGXOF01. The sequence goes on along the minus strand of JBKGZM010000015.1, from coordinate 29,313 downwards.
ATCGGCTCTGTCCCCTCGCCATATTCCTTGGCAACTCTCCGCGCAGCCCTTTTCATCACATAATACGAGGCCCGGTGCGGGCAACCCGGGCACATAGCTGGTGGCCTCGTCGGCAGCAAGGGAGTCATCTCTTCCTGCATCCTGTCAGATGCACCAAAATCGACAGGTGCTTTGGCACCGGTGAAGCCGACCAAGGCTTCCACAACACTCCGCGTCGAGAACTCCCCAATGTTGGAAACCAGGTCCTTGCCATGAATCCCAACGGAGATGCCTGCCTCTTGAGCAAGCGCCCTCACATGCAACTCCACAAACGGGTCAAGCTCCTCAATCACCAGTGCCTCCGACACCGAGCGCGAGAACGTTTTGACCAACTCTTCGGGCAGGGGATGGGGAGTCCCTATTTTGAGCACCGAAACCGAGTCCTCCAACCCCAGCCACTTCAATGCCTCCACGGTGTAGCTATAGGAAATGCCACAGGCAATTATCCCTTTGGAAGCGCCCTCGACGAGACGGAGCTGGTTATAAGGCATGGTGTCAGCTGCCTTCTTTATTTCCTCCATTCGATTGAGCATAAGGGGCTTGTTCTTTCTGCATACCGCTGGCACGTACACCAGGCGATTGGGGTCCTTCTTAAAGACGCCTTTACGCTTCTCCTTGACTACTTCACCCAGAGTCACATCGCCGCGGGCATGGCCTATCCTTGTCACGCTCCTGAATATGAAAGGATGCCCAAACTTCTCGGATAGCTCAAAGATATCCGACATCATATCCTTGGCCTCCTGGACCGATGAAGGCTCCAGCACCGGCAGGAATGCTTGCTCGGCTATCCACCGGTTGTCCTGCTCGTTCTGAGAACTCCAGGCAGAGGGATCTTCAGCTTCCACCAGAACCATCCCCCCGACAGCGCCAAGATGGCTGGCCTGCATGAGAGGCTCATGGGCCACGTTCACACCAACGTGTTTCATCGACGCCATCGATCTCAGACCCGAGTACGAAGCGGCCATTGCCACTTCAAAGGCCACCTTTTCATTGGTCGACCACTCGGTGTAGATGTCGAGGTCCTTGGCTACGCCGGCAAGTGTCGCCAAAATCTCGCTGGACGGCGTCCCGGGGTAGGCTGCGGCAAGTTGCACTCCCCCCTCCACCGCCCCCCGGGCAATTGCCTCGTTGCCCAGCATGAAAACCTTCTGCCCCGGGGCATCTGAAGCTATTGTTACTTTACTCATATAAACCCCCTTGCTTACTACTCAATGAGTTCCATTACATGCATGACCTTTACGGGCAGTTTATGCCTTATCGTGTTATCGATGAACTGAATCTGACAGCCTGGGCAGTCCGTTGCTATTATGTCAGCCCCTGTAGATTTGAGCGATTCCATTTTCTGGTCGGCGATCTTCTTGGAAAGCTCGTAATAGTAGATGCTGAATGTCCCCGCCATTCCACAGCATCTATCCGCATTGGGCATCTCGATATACTCGATATCGGGTATAGACCTTATAAGCTCTCGCGGCTGGCTCTTTATGCCCAGATGCCGGTTCAGATGGCACGGATCATGCCAGGTGACCTTTTTGCCCTTGGCCTCCGCAGAGGCTTTATACGCCGATGCGGGAGGTTGCAATATATCGATTACAAACTGGGTAATGTCCTTTATCTTTTCCGAGATCTCGGTGTATGCTTTCTCTCGCTCCGGTGTATCAGCCAGGAACTTCGGATAATCCTTTATCGCAGAGGTACAGGTAGCACAGTCGCAGATAATGTAGTCCACATCCTTGAATGCCTCCACGTTGGCGTCAGCCAGCCTTCTCCCCGTCTCGAAATCACCTGCTCCGAGAAAAGCAGGTGCCCCACAGCAACCCTGCTCTTTGGGCACAACCACTTCTACTCCATTCCTGGTCAGGAAATCGATAATGTGCTCGCCAAGGTCAGGGAATACGTAGTCAGTCATGCAGCCTGTAAAATATCCTACAGTGAACTTCGTCTCAACCCCTTCCGGAGGCTTATTGACCACCGAAGTTCTTTGCCTCAAGAACTTCGAAGCAACCGTTGGTATCTGCCTGCCTCTGCCCAAAGCCGACAGGAAAAAGGGCAGATGCCTGATCGTGCCCTGTGTCCTGGGCATAAAGACGCGCTGCAGCCATGAGGCCACCCGCACGACATTGCCAAAGAGCCGCCGGTGTGGCAATATCCATCTATACAGGAAATTATACGGGAACTTCACCCCTCTCGCCTTCACTACATCCGCCCTCGCCGCAACTATCACATTCGGGATGTTGGCCTTTGCAGGGCAATTCTCGGTACAGGCCATACACAATGTACACTTGTTAAGCCGCTCCGCATATTCCTTGGTGTAGCTCAGGCTCCCATCCAACAATCCCCTGATCATCATGTTCTTGCCGCGTGCGACTGAGGATTCCACCTTCTCCTCAGCATATACCGGACAGACTCCCGTGCAAAAGCCGCACTTCATACATTGTTCCAGGTCCGGCACGAACCGTTCTACTTGCTCAAATTTCGCTTCGGCTGTCATGCTGCTTCCTCTTCCCATATCTTTCCTGGATTAAGGATATTGTTGGGGTCCATCAATTTCTTTATCCTCTTCATGAGGTCAAGCGCTACAGGGTCCATGGCTTCCTTCAGGAAACGCTGCTTCTCAAGGCCGATTCCGTGCTCACCTGAGAGAACGCCTCCAAATTCCATTGCCGCACGGAATATCTTCTCCATCGTCTGTTCAGCACGGGCAAATTCCTCTTCGTTTCTTATATCGGTAAAGATGGAGGGATGAAGGTTGCCATCCCCCGCATGCCCCAGGTACTGGATGAAGAAACCGGACTCCTCGGATATCTCTCCGAGCCTTCGGATGAAGTCGGCTAATTTATCACGGGGCACAGCCACATCCTCTGCGAGAACGGTATGTGCTGCCCCAAAAACGGCGGCAAAGCCGCCGCTTCTCATCTTCCAGTACTGCGCCGCCTCATCCGCGTCCTTGGCCACCTTAACATCCCTGGCCCCGTTCTGCTGCAGGGTTTCAACTATTTGCTGGGTCTCCGCTTCCACTGCCGCCGGAGAGCCGTCGGACTGTAACAGCAACAAGGCCTGAGCATCCACAGGAAGTCCCATGGGCGTCTTTTCCTCGATTCGCCTGATAACGAAATTGTCCACAAACTCGATCTTGGCGGGGATGACCCCGCTCAGCATGATGTTGGATACCGCCTGACCGCCCGCGGCCATGTCATCAAACACAGCCATCACTGTCTTGCTCGCCGGGGGCAGAGGTACCAGCCGCAGCGTTATCTTGGTAATTATACCAAGCGTGCCCTCCGAGCCAGTGAGGAGCATAGCCAGCTCGTAGCCAGTCCGGTTCTTCACCGTAACTCCCCCGACTTTCATAATCTCCCCGGTGGGTAACACGGCCTCCATCCCGATAACATATTGCTTGCTTACCCCGTACTTGACACAGTAGGGGCCACCGGCGTTCTCGGCTATGTTGCCCCCAAGGGTACAGCCAGGGAAACTTTGAGGATCAGGCGGATAGAACAGACCCTCCTTGGCCAGGGTATTATTGAATTCCTGAAGGATTACTCCCGGCTCGACCACAGCATGGAAGTTCCCCTTGTTTAATTCCAATATCCTGTTCATTTTAGACAGGCATAGCACTATACCGCTCTTTATAGGGATCGAACCTCCACTCACATTGGTCCCTGCACCACGGGGCGTAACAGGAATCTTGTTCTCATTGGCCAGCTTCATAACGTCGGATACTTGCTCAGTGCTTGTCGGGAATACGACTACATCGGGCATGTGAGTCCACGTGGCCGTTGCATCGTAGGAGTAAGCGTACAGGTCTTCCTTGGCCGTCAGAACGTTCCCCTCGCCTACTATCTTCCCGAGTTTTGTGATAATCTCAGAGTTCACCATACCCGCCTCCTTGAAGTCTTGTATTACGTTGTCGGGTAGGGAAGGCTAAAGCTTCCCCCGGGAGGGCGAATAAATTCGCCCCTACCCTTTGTGTTGCAAAGGAATCCTGTCTTCAGCTATCAGGGCGGCGCCAAGGGCAGCCACGATCTGTGGCTCCTCCGGCACCAAAAGCTCGATACCCAATCTCTCCCTGAGGCTTCTAACAAGCCCGATATCCTTGGCTCCTCCACCGACAAGCGCACAGTCTTCCTCAATACCCACTCGTTCCATAAGGCTGTGAATCTGAGCTGCCAGCGCCCGGTGAAGTCCGGCCAAAAGGTCCTCTCTGGAAGCCCCTTCGGCCACCCGGGATACCGCCTCGGTTTCGGCGAACACGGCACATCCCGTACTGAAATCAACCTTCTTCTCCGACTTTAAAGACAATTCGCCGATATCCTCCAACTTGACTCGCAAGACGCGGGCCACTAGCTGCAGTATCCTGGCACTACCGCCAGCACACTTACCGCTCAACACAAACCCGACAGATCGTCCTTGGTCGTCCACACGAAAAGCCTTGGTCGTCATATCACCGATATCGATCCCGGTTCTCGCGGAGGGAAATACGTGGGATACAGACCTGGCCTGACACGAGATATCCGTAACCAACTCGTCTGCGAATGAGACATTGCCTGCTCCATGACCAGTGGCTACCACATACCCTATATCATCCATGGAAAGCCCTGCCTGTGTGAGGGCCTTACCAATCACCTCATCAGCGACATCCTTGTAGTTCCCTTTGGAACCAAGCACACACTGCGATACGATCTGGCCATCAGACAATATGACTGCCTTGGAAAAGGCAGCGCCTATATCAATCCCGGCACAATAGACCATGAAAATACAGTCACGCGTAGAATCTGGCTTCCTCTAAACGCCTCTCACTCCTGGTAGGGATTTCGCCCTTTTCAACGGCTCGCTGTACGGTCTCTTTGCCCAACAAAGCAGCCCCTATAGCACCAGTGAGCAAGGGATCAGGGGGTAAAAGCACAGGGAACCCCAATTTAGACTCTATAGCCCTGACGAGGCCTACATTCTTGGCCCCGCCCCCAGTTACCACCACATCCCTCTCTATATTTAGCTTCCCCACCATTGCACATATCCTCCCGGCAATTGCCTCATGGATACCGGCGGCAAGGTCCTCCAGCTTTGCTCCTTCCGTGAGCCTGGATACCACTTCCTGCTCAGCAAATACCGTGCATGTACTGCTAACCTTTACAGGGCTCTCAGAAGCAAGCGAGAGCTCTCCCAGATTTTCCAATCTCACACCAAGCCCTTCCGCTATCACCTCAAGAAATCTCCCAGTCCCCGCAGCACACTTATCGTTCATAACGAAGCCACTGACTTTACCATTCTTCAGCTTAATTCCTTTGCAGTCCTGTCCTCCGATATCAATAGCTGTCCTCACTGTAGGAAGCAAATAGGCAAGCCCCCTGGCATGGCATGAGATCTCCGTTATCTGCCTATCTGCGAAGGGGACATTGATCCGGCCATAGCCAGTGGCCACTATGTAGCTTATCTCATCAAGGGACAGCCCCGCTTTATCGAGGGCTTCCTCCATCACTTTGTTTGCCAGTTTCCTTTGCTCAGGGGCAGTGTACTCAACCACCGAGGCCAGAACATCCTCCGCCATTACCACCACTTTGGTGATAGTGGAGCCTATGTCCAGCCCAGCAAAGTAGCCTCCTGCCCCGGATTGCACCTCTAGACCTCCACTTTCTGGCTTTTGACCGACTCCACCGTCTCGATGAAGGCGTCTATCCTGGCATGTGTGTCCGCCTCGGAGTAGGAGCTGATATCCACAATGTCGCTCTCAAGCACCAGCGAGGGTAACTCACGCTCTGTCTTCTCTTTCTTCCCTCCCTTGAGCACCAACACGGGGATCGGCTTATATATCCTGGCTATCTGGTTCAGGATCCACAGGAGCCCAACATGCCAGCTCCGGCAGGAAAAAGCCTCGTGTATCACAAGGCCGTCTATATTATAGTTTTCGATATAGTGGATAATGCGCTCTACATCCGGGTCCGAACCGGGGCGCTTCTTTGCTGCATCCCACCAGTAGGTCTGACGCCGTATCCACCTCCAGGCTATATACTCCAGCGGGTCGCTGGTTTTGGGAATATCAAGCTCGCTTACCGAGCAGGCAAGCTCATTATACGTGCTCTCCACGGGGAATACCGCGCCCTTGCTCCAGAAGTACATGAAATCGGTCAGGGCAAACCAGGAGGGCAAGCCCCCGGCCCATGCCAGACGGTATTTCTCATTGGGCACAACGCCCAGTTTGCGCTCAACCTTGTATCGCAGCTCATCCCGCAAATCGGACAGGAAGTCATACGCCTGCTGTGTTCCTAGCAGGAAGCAGTGGGCGACCATTGTATTCATCGCGTCCCCCGTGTCCATCGGGGTGGGGATAGCCTTGCGAAGCTCGCGGCACTCCACAAGGAGGTCCATCGTTCTATCAGCCAGATCAATAGTCTGCCACAGCCTGTCCCAATCCATCTTCCTGTTAAGATGCCGCTCCAGGAAATTGACAAGGTCTCTAAGGTCCTCCGTTATATATTTGACGTAGTATCCCTCCACCTCACTCCGGTCTATATCATCCTCATAAACGGGCCACAGAGAGGCCGAGTTATGGATGGGGACATCGGGTTCGAATTGCTGGCAGGCCTGATACCACTTGTTTCTCGGGTCACAGATTATCTGCCCGCTGGACAGCATAACATCCGGCCTTACCTGTCCTCCCCAGGGAGGATCCGGCGGCATATCGCCGGTTTCCTCACGCCAGGCGTCAAAGCCCAGTCCACAGGTGGCATACGTGCAAAGCGAACGGGAGAAGTCCAGCGACTCCGCCTTCTCCAAAAATCTCCCGGTATCACGCTTGGCGCCACATATCCCGGCATAGTTCTCGGTCCACATCGGGACTATGTCCATGGCCCGGAGGATCTCATCGTGGTTGCTCTGGATGAAGGAGTACGCTATAGCCTTGCCTTCCTGCTTCGCTTCCACGACGCCACCAATGGCCTCCTTCATCATAGGGCCAACTTTGGTGCTCGCCACAGTCCCGTATTGCCGCCCTCTTCTGCCCTCTATAGGATATTTATCCGGCCATTTCTGCTCAGTCATTCTATCCCCCTCGCTCTAGCTAATCATTTCCAGAAACGCCTGCACCCTCGTCCTCAACCTCCCGATACTGGACATCGAGTACTCGTCCTCCAGGTGAAGCGTCGGCACTCCGAAGGAATCAATATAGCTCTCCATTGCCGGAACCTCAAACCCGAAGGGATCGCAGTACCTGTAAATGTAGAGTATTACGCCGTCAACCTTGAAATCCTTGATGAAGCGTCCAATATGGCCAAACCTTTCTTCCAAATCCTGCTGGTAGTTTCCTGAATCGCCCCTGTAGGTCCGGCCGCAGTATACCCTTCTCAGGTACCGCTCGGCTATGCCATCGATGGGGTCCTCGGTAGCATTAACATCAAACCAGTGCTCCCTGGCCCCGGGGCAAAGGTCATCTGCCACAACGCTGGCATCGTTCTCCTCAATCAGGTCAATAAATGTCGCATCATCAACCTGCCCCCCGATAACCATGATCCGAGCGCCTTTTTTCGCAGGGGATTCGCTCCTTTGTCGGACCTCAGCAATAACACTGTCCAGCAAGTCAATCGACTCCTCCACCGGCAGGCTCATCGCCGCCACCAAAGTCCTGGTAATCTCGCCTCCCGAGATAAGCGGTGGATTAGGCTTCCTCAGCTCGTAGAGCTCTCTGACCTTCGCTCTCTGCTTATTATACGCTTGAACAGCCTGAGCCAGATCACTGTTCGCCAGCTCACGGCCAGAGTATCGAGACAGGCTTTTCCTGAAGGTATTTAGTTCCTCCTTAAAGAACTCAAGCGATATATCCTTAATGGTATGGGGAAGGTTAACAAAGTGGGAATAGGGGAGACCCAGGCTATGCCGTATCGTGCTGTAGCTGCGGGTTATGCTGTCGCAGGCGTGAGGAATGACTATGCCTTCCAGGAACTCGTACCTCTCCTTGAGGGAAAGATCAAAGCAACTCCGTACCAGGGGACAAACGATGGTTTCCAGTTGTGAGTCCGCCTTGGTGATGGGTTCGGAGACATTCCCCTTTATCCTGAAGGGAATAAATCCGGCACCCTGTATCATCTCAACAGGGGACAGGGCACAAAGGTATCCGATTATGCTTTTGCCTTGCCCCTTCAACTCCCTTGCCCGGCTTCCGTAATCCTCGTAGTATTTGTTTACTGTGGCGAGACCGTTTCCGGCAGCATCCGACATAACTTACCCCCACTTCAATTATACGTATTCCTTATTCCTTTTCCTGGTACCACTCCCGTATTCCTCTGTGCACGATCTTCCCGGTGGCCGTCCTCGGCATATCCTCAGCCTTGATAAAGTCCACCGACTTGGGCCGCTTGTAGCCAGCTATCTTCCCCTTGCAAAATTCTACGATCTCCTGTTCCAGCTCCTTCGAGGGTTCCGCACCCTCAGCCGGAACAACCACTGCCTTGATCGCCTCTCCCCATTTCCTGTCAGGCACGCCAACTACCCCCACCTCCTTTACCTTGGGATGGGTGGCTACAAGCTGCTCTATCTCAGAGGGGAATACGTTCTCGCCGCCGGTGATTATCATGTCCGCCTTTCTGTCCGCCAGGACGTAATAGCCGTCTTCGTCGCGAGAGGCCATGTCCCCGGTCCGGAAATATTCTCCTCCGAATTTGAAGGCCTCCTGTGTTTTCTCAGGGTCCTTATAATACTCAGTGAACATGGACGGAGCCTTGACACAAATCTCACCAACCTCGCCGTCGGGAACCTCATTCCCCTCCTCATCAAGAAGCTTTATCTTCTCCAGCCCATATAATTCTCTCCCAATACTCCCCAGCTTCTTTAGCTGTTCGTTGGGCCGCAATATCGTCGTTCCGCCCGCCTCAGTGGTACCATACTCCTCAAACATACCAGCATTTTCCCAGTACTCCATGGCTGCCAGTTTGGTATCCTTCCGGACAGGCGCGGATGAGCACAGGAGCTTCCTCATTCCTGAAACATCGTACTTTGCCCTTACCTCATCAGGCAGGTCAAGCATCATTACGTAATGGGTAGGTACCAGTGAGGTAAAGGTGATCCCTTCGTCCTGCATGGTCTTGATGTAGTGCTCCGGATCAAAGCTCGCCCGACTATATATGCACACCCCTGCGCCAGTCCAGGTGGCCGTCCATGAAAAGAAGATGGAGTTTATATGACTTGTAGGCATTACAAGGAGAGAGATGTCATCCTGGTCAAAGCCAAAATTAGTTACATGCAGCCAGTTATAGGCGATGAAGCTCTTGTGCGAGCGCACCACGCCCTTGGGCTTCCCGGTTGTCCCGGATGTGTAAGTAATAGTCCAGGGGGATTCCTCATCTACCTCTATCCCCGGCTCCTTCGGCGATCCCTTCTGAATGACATCCTCATAGTGCTGATACCCCGTCGGGGCTTTGTCTCCACCAAAGAAAAGATAATTATCACGAGGTATAGACAACTGGTCGCGAATGGAGTCTACCCCCTCAACAAATTCGCTGGCCACTATGAAAACCTTAGCCTCCCCATGCTCGCATATGTATTGATACTCCGAAGGCGATAACCTGAACAGGACAGGTATTATCGTCAGTCCCGCCTTGGCTGCTGCCCCGTACATCTCCATCCACTCCACACAATTATACGCAATAGCCGCAAATCTTTCCCCGGGCTTTAGCCCCATCCCCAGCAGTGCGTTGGCCAGTCTGTTGCACCTCTCGTCCCATTGCTTGAAGGTTAGAGAACGGCTGAGGTCCTTTGCCCCCATCTTGTTCGGGTGTAGGTAAGCATTGTTCCGTAACATATCTCCCGCGTTTAACCACTTGGACATCGATTGACCTCCTTTATTTGACTTGCCTTACTAAATGAAAGGGAAACCCATCGCAGAATACTATCATATAATGGTGCAGCGTTCTGATTATAGCTCAGATTTCGATCAATTTCATAGCTCTCACCCCTGTATATTTGGTACCATTAACTCAGATTCAGAAAGCAGGGGGGAAATCCGCCAAAGGGGAAAGACAAAACATGTTAGTCCTTTTGTTAGACTCGTAGACAGCATCCTCTTAGAAGCCGATTATGCAATTCTTAAGGTGCTAAAACCTCAATCGAATGCAAAGGAAAATGGAAATCTGATATGCTTCAGTTACTATTGTTGATCCCGGAAACTATGGACATCGTTGCAGAGATGTGATAAAGTCTTCTGGATGATAGCACAGTTTGCGTAGGGTGTCAAGCCCTCCAGCCGCCTAAATGCCGAAATGCGTCAACAGAGAGGGGCATGCGTAACCAATAAAATGCAAAGGAGGTTGTGCAATGATCGACAGGATAGACCAGCGGATAATCAAGGAATTGCAGAAAGATGGGAGGCAGAGCTACAGGCGCATAGCTAAGACTCTACATGTAGCGGAGGGGACGGTACGCAGCAGAGTAAGACGTTTGGTCAAAGAGGGGACAATGAAGCTCTCTCCGAGCGTGGATCCTGAGAAACTCGGGTACCATTTCTTTTGCGTTATCGGTTTGGAGATACAGTTAGCCTACCTCGACCAGGTCAGCAAGGAACTGGCACGCCTGCCTAATATGTACTACCTGGCTCATACCACTGGTTACTTCGACTTGGTCGCAATAGCTCTTTTCCGTAACCCAGAGGAACTTTCAGCCTTGATGCGGAACAATATATCTCAAATGTCCGGTGTCACAAGAACTCAGACGTTTGTGGCCATGGACACAGTGAAAAAGCCCTGGAAAGATGATTTAGACGTGAGCGCACTGCTGGGCTTACCCAACCAGGATGAAGGTAGTCCAACGAAGTAGCGTCTTACACGCAGGAAAAGACAGACCTCCCATAGAAACTTGATTGAAAATCAAGCAAAGGCAACATCAATTATGCCAGGCCGGCGAAAACCGTGGGGATTAACCCTTTCAGAAAAAGGATGCTGGTACTCATCTAAATTGGGGGTTTATGCGCTGGTATTGAGCAAACAGCGGAGGTACACTCTAACTACGAGATGTTGCTATCGGGGGATCTGGGACTATGATGAAGATTTGGGGAATGCTTTCATCCACTGACGAGGATAATGGATTTGATCTTGTTTTAGACGAGAACTGGTACGTTCTGCTTATGCATAACTCAGAGGTTGTAGCGAGGTTCGACCCCCGTGACTACACATCCGTGGAGCTCTATAGGGAGGTGGAGGCAATGTTAGAAGGGATGCGAGCGAAAAACCAACCCGAGAAGTGGAGCTAACAGACTCGCCGGGCCACCTAATTCAGGTGCCTTCAGAGCAAAGTTGAACGCTATTCCGGATTCATGAAGCGGTATCCGACCTCATGCTCGGAGACTATAATCCTTGGCTTCTTCAGGTCATCGCCCAGCTTGCTTCTCAACGCAGAGGCGGTTTCCTTGATGCCCCAATAATCAATCGTGTCACTGTTCCAGACCTGGCTAGCCAGCCGCTGTAATGGCACTATCTTCCCTGCATTCTCCATCAAGCAGGTCAGGACGCCCCATTCCGTGGGAGTAAGTTCTACAGGTTTTCCGTCCACAACCACACGCCCCTCATCAACGTCTATCTCCAGTCCTCCTCCGCTGATCTTCCTCTCCTTACCTGAGACCGGAGGCCGAAGGACATGATTCAACCGGGACAGGAAATCAAGATAATGTATCGGCTTCACAATGTAGTCCTCAGCTCCGAGGTCCAGCCCCGCTGTCAAGGAGTTCTGCGTATCTCTGCCGCTGATAATGAGAACAGGGGTAGTGGAGGTATGACGGATATTTTCCAGGACCTCTATACCATCCATATCAGGAAGGCCCAGATCCAATATCACCACATCGGGGGACTCTTGCTTCAAAAGCTCGAGGGCCTCACTCCCCTTTTCGGTAGATATCATAGTTGCGTCTGGCCGGTGAATGTCCAGGCACACCTGAACGGCCTCCACAGTTGTAGCATCATCTTCAACTAGCAGAACCTTCATCGCTCACCCCTGTTATAACAAATGATTAACAATTAGAGAATCAATGAATTCGAGAAACCTGACAGCTCTGGCGTGTTTTTCACGTCAGCAGTCTCCGCTGCTGGGGCTGTGATTCCCCTTCTCTTTCCATCTTAGCACTTTTTTCCTGCGGTATACACTCCTTAGGGAGAGAGAAGCCGAATTTACTACCCTGGCCCAGCTCACTCTCCACCCACATGCTACCTCCATGGGCCTCGACGATTTGCTTCGCGATAGCGAGCCCCAAGCCCAAGCCGGGAAAAGCTTGCCTGTCCTGCTCGACGCGGTGATAGGGTTCAAACACCCTCTCCTGTTGTTCCTGGGAAAGCCCGATCCCCCCATCCTCAACCTCCACAACGATCCCATCACCGTTACCCAGGGCTCTGAGTACAATCACCGTGTTCTCGGGGCTGAACTTGGACGCATTAGCGAGAAGGTTCGTCAACGTCTGCTCCAGCCGGGATTGATCCGCTTTGATCATGGGCAAGGTTGCCGGGAAATCGGTGAGAATACTTTGTCCTCTTTCCTCAACTGAGGGTTGAAACCGCGAAACCACTTCCTCAAGAAAAGTTTTCGGTTCCACTGATTGCACCTCGAGTCTGAATCGGCCCTGGGAGAATCTCGCCAGGTCCCTGAGGTCATCCAGGCGTAAGGCAAGGGTTTCAAGACTCTTCTGGATTATTTCAACGAGCCTGAACTCGGTACCGCCTGGATTATGAGAGAGCGCATCTCTGAGCATCCTGGCACTCATAAGGGCAGGGTTAAGCGGTGTCCTGAGTTCGTGGCCCAGCACGTTAATGAACTGACCACGCGACCTGGCCTCTTCCTCCAGATTGCGCCGCTCTTCCTTTTCCGCCTCATAGAGGCCCTTGACCTCGTCCTCCATGCGCCTGCGCTCGGTGATATCCTCCAGCATCCCGTCAAAATACACGACTCTACCTGCCTCATCCCTCACAGCAACGGTGGTATCCGAGGCCACCCTCCTTGTCCCATCTTTCCTCTTGAACTCTACATCCCTGGTCGCTTTCCCCTGGCCAGCAAGTATTTCATCAAGGATTCTTGCCCTTTCATCAGGGTAAAGATAGAGATCGGCGGGGTCCATTTGCAACAACTCCTCTCTTGAGTAGCCCGTTATATCCTCCATAGCCGGATTCACTTCCACGAACCGTCCTTGCGGCTCAGGAGTGGTGCGGAAAATCCCCAGCTTAACGTTGTTCACTATACTCTTGTACTTCTCCTCGGAATCCCTGAGAGCTGCCTCCTTCTTTTTGCGCTCAATGGCATAGTAGATCACCCGCCATAGCAGTTTCTCATCGAGGTCGGACTTTAATAAATAATCCTGTGCGCCGCGCCGTACTGCCTCAGCACCAAGCGCCTCATCCTCCAAACCAGTTAAAACCACAACAGGCACCACAGGTATCCGGGAGTACACCGCGTTCAATGTATCAAGCCCCTCGCTATCGGGCAGTGAGAGGTCCAATAAGACAAGGTCAAAGGTATCCTTTGAGAGTATCTGCATAGCTGCTGACAGACTGTCGGCGTGTTGCAAGCTATACGGGTGGGGTGCGCCTTCAGCAAGCATTGCCTGTATCAGGCGCCTGTCCGCACGGACATCTTCAATGAGGAGGATGTCGATGCTTCTAGTGCTCATTATATATCTTTGGCGGCAGTTTAGCAGTTGCAAGCCAGAACTCATCAATTTGCTGCACCAATTCCATGAATTCATCGAATTCAAAGGGCTTGTTGAGATAGCAAGCGGCATGGAGGTTATATGTCTGAATAATATCCTGTTCGGCATTTGAAACAGTCAGGATGATAACGGGGATGCGCTTAAGATTCGAGTCAGTCTTTATCTCAGCCAATACTTCACGGCCATCCTTCCTTGGGAGATTAAGATCCAGGAGGATCAGGTCCGGGAAGGGAGCGTCAGCGTATTGACCTTGCCGACGGAGGAAGTTCATGGCCTCGACCCCGTCACTTACCACATGAATTTCGGTAGGCGCTTTTCCATCCTTGAAGGCTTCCTTAGCCAGACGGGCGTCGCCCGGGTTATCTTCTACCAATAAAATGTCAACCGGTCTCCTGTTGTTTTCCCTGGTCATGGGCTTTTCCTCCGGGCAGATACCTTCCTCTGCCATTGTTGATCCATCTTACCCCGACAGGATTTAACCTGCCCCTGTTGCTTGACCTCAATAGTTATACAAGGCTAGAGCCTGGTGCCACACTCTACTTCGGGACAGTGAAACGGAACGTAGTACCCTGACCGGGCTCAGACTCCAGCCAAATTTGTCCTCCATGTCTCTCGACTATTTTCTTACAGACAGCCAGCCCGATACCTGTGCCTTCATACTCTCCTCTGTGCAAGCGTTGGAAGATACGAAAAACGCGCTCCTTGAACTCAGAATCGATCCCTTTCCCGTTGTCCTGAACTGAGAAGAGCCAGTCATCATGCCTTTCCTTCGCTGAGATATGTACGCGTGGTGTTTCGTCGCCGCGGAACTTAACCGCATTGGCTACAAGGTTCTGAAAGAGCTGGACAAGCTGTCCCTCGTCCGCCACGATCTGTGGCATATTGTCCCAGGTTACCTCAGCGCTAGCATCCCGTATAGCCATCTCCAGCATCACAACGACTGAACGGAGAACGGCATCGCAGTCCGTGGGCTGAAAAGGCTTGCCGCGCGTGCCAACCCGGGAATAGGCCAGGAGATCGTTGATCAGCCTCTGCATCCTCTTTGATCCATCGACGGCGTAGTGCATGAATTCCTGTCCATCGGCATCCAGTTTGTCATTATAGCGCTTCTCGATAAGGTGCATGTAGCTCGAAACCATGCGCAGGGGTTCCTGCAGGTCATGGGATGCTACGTATGCGAACTGTTCAAGCTCTTGATTGGACCGCTTGAGCTCCTCCATGGTGTTCTTGAGTTTCTCCTCCGCCCTCTTCCATTCGGTAACATCCTCCACCACCCCCTGGTAGTATTTCGGGTTGCCACTTTCATCCCGGATCAGCACGGCCGTTATCCGGCCCCAGAACGGGGTGCCATCCTTCTTTTTGAGCCTCTCTTCTTTGCCCTTAACCGAGCCCTCATTCATCAATTGTTCAATATACTCTCTGGCGTCCTTGGGATTCTCAAAGAGATCCGGAAGGGGTACGTCGTGTAACTCCTCTTCACTCTCATAGCCATATAAATGTGCGTAGGCTGGATTTGCCTCAATCAACCCCCCTTCCAATCCCGGTGCTCGCCTGAAGACCCCTACGTTGAGCTCCTGAGTCAACGTTCGGAATTTCTCCTCGGATTCCCGGAGCGCGGCCTCCATCCTCTTCCGCTCGCTGATATCTATAAGGTTGCCCATGTCAGCCGGCCTTCCATTGTATTCGATGGCCGTGGCCATAGTCTCAATCCAGAAGGGGCGGCCATCTTTTGTCCACGCCCGTAACTCGTACTGCTCAGAGGGTATTTCCCCTTTCACCCTTCGCTCTATATTATGCCGGACAGCCTCTCTGTCATCAGGGTGAATAAGCTTGAGATTATCCATCCCTATCAATTCCTCGGGCTCATATCCATGCATTTCGGCGAATCGCCTGTTGACAAACACATATCTCCCATCCTGGATGATGAAGATGCCGGTGAGGGAGCTTTCCGCGAGCATTCTGTGCTTTTCCTCGCTTTCTCGCAACGCCTCTTCCATCCGCCTGCGCTCGGTGATGTCCTGGTTTACCCCAAAAGTTCTGATTGTTCTTCCAGCCTCATCTTTAACGATGAAAATTCGCACGGAAATATATCCTACCTGGCCATCTGCGTAAATAATCCGGTGGTCGATCTGGCTGCTGAAATTGGGATCAGCGGTTTCAAGGGATTTACGGGATTCCTCACCAACGAGGTGTGCATCCTCAGGGTGGACAAAGCGCCTTGCATACTCCTCGGATGACATGGTATATCCGCCAACCTCCTCAGCAGTGGTGCGGAACATCGCATAAAAAGCGTCATTAAATGTAAATATGTCATTTACCGCATCATATTCCCATGGTCCGAGATGCGCTATCTGCACGGCATTGGATAACTGGGCTTCGCTCTTTCTCAGTTTCTCCTCCGCCTGCCTGCGATCAGTGATATCAACCCAGTTGGTCACAAGGTATTTGTACTCTCCCTCAAGCCATGCAGGGATAGCGGTAGTCTCCACCCAAAATAGCTCCCCATTTTTCTTCTTGAAGAACAGTTCATG
Organism: Dehalococcoidia bacterium; assembly: GCA_046545575.1. Lineage (GTDB taxonomy): Bacteria > Chloroflexota > Dehalococcoidia > SZUA-161 > SpSt-899 > JAGXOF01. The sequence goes on along the minus strand of JBKGZM010000015.1, from coordinate 13,077 downwards.
TCTATTGGCACCCTCTCGCATCATCTCCTTAAATCCCTTGAGCCCATCCGCGGCTTCCTCCGGCCACCACGGGAATGGAGCCTTCTGCCCTAGCACCTCCGAGGCGGAAAACCCGGTGAGTTCCTCAAATGCGGGATTTACGAACCGGATAGAGGTGTCCGGGTTGTAAACAGCTATAGGATAAGGGAAGTGCTGCAAAAGTATCCTCTGGAACTCCTCGCTCTCTCGCAGCGCCTCTTCAGCCCGCTTGCGCTCTGTTACATCCTGTATCTGTGCGATTATATGGGAGGGATTGCCGCTCACATCACGTACAAGTGAAGCACTTGAAAAGCCCCATACAGCATGCCCTTGCTTGTGAATATGTCTCCTGGCCCCGTGGATGCTGTCCACATTCCCCTCCAGGAGTTCTTTCAGTTCCTTTCGCTCAATCTCCCAGTCATCAGGATGCATTATCTCCCGGCCCTTCTTACCAAGCATCTCCTCTTCAGTGTAGCCGAGCATATCGCAGAACGAACGATTTACTCGGAAGATCCGGCCTTCAAGGGTCCACATCGCCATCCCAATGGCAGCATGCTCGAAGAACCCCCGGAAGTGCTCCTCGCTCTGCCGTAGCGCCTCTTCAGCTTGCTTGCGTTCGGTGATGTCCCGGACAATTGCTACCGCATGCCAGGATCCGTCTACCCTTACGCTGGACAATGACAATTCAATGGGTATTTCCACTCCGTCCTTCCGTCCAGCGTAGACTTCGAGTGTTTTTCCAATAGGGCCACCTTGGCCAGTTTGAGCAAATTCCGCCAATGCCTGACGGTGTGCTTCATGGTATCGCTCAGGGGCCAAGAATGAGTGCAGATTCTTCCCAAGCACTTCTTCTGGTTTATAGCCAAAAATGCGCTCCGCGGCCGGGTTCCAGAAGGACACTCTGTCCCGGGAATCCATCATCATGATGGCATCTTGTGCTGAGTCAGTAATGGTTTTGAGTCTGACCTCACTCTCCTGTAACTGCCTCTCTATTTCCTTCCGTTCCGTAATATCTCGGACGACCACGAGATCGGCAGGCTTACCCTGATAGGTGATTACGCTGGCATTCAGCTCAACATCTCTCCTCTCCCCATTCCTGCGTTCGAGCACTACCTCATGGGTTTGAGGGAGATCTTCCCCCGCTATGCGGCGCCTGTAATAGTCAAGCAATTTGGGAAGAGCATCGGAGGGTACATACTGCGTAAAGGGAGTATCAATTAACTCCTCAACAGCATATCCCCCCATCTCCGCCAGGCGCGTATTGACATACGCGAATTTCCCGTCCCAGATGGTGCAAATGCCGTCATTTGCCTGCTCCACCAGGGTCCGGTATCGCTCCTCGGACTCGCGTAGGGCGACCTCTGCTCGTTTTCGCTCGCTGACATCACGGAGAAAGACAACATACGCAGGTCTTCCCTCATATATGGTTGTACTGACCCTTAACTCAGCATCGATCTCGCCCCCGTTCTTAAGGGGAAGACTCTCCTCAAGTTTCGGCACGATATCCTCTCCCGCCATACGGCGTTTCGAAAGTTCGACGATCTTGCTAACCTTGTCGATGGAAATGAAGTCAGTAATGTGAGCTCCAATAAGCTCTTCCACACTTCCACCCCACGTTTCCGCCAGACGAGGGTTGGCATATTTTATGACGTCATCTTGAATAATACAAATCCCCTCATTTGCTTGCTCTACCAGAGCACGATATGCCTGCTCCTCCCTCTCGCCGTGAGCCTTATCCGCTGGTTCGTGTCCATTACCCGGACTCTCCAACGTTGCCAACCTGTGGCGGAGCTCGGCAAGCTCGTCTACAAGTTCCTGTTTTGTCTTGCGTTCATCTTTCACTCTTCTCACCTCCACACGCTTTGAGGCTTTTCTAATATGATACACCCTTATCTCCGGCCCCATCAAATGTCACATTCTCTGCAGGTGCAATTTGTGGAATTCCGGTTTCAGCCATTATTATATGGCGATGACACCTGCGCATGCGCTTCCTCTTCGTCTGCCCGCAGATCTCTCGCATTTTGAAACTCAGGCAAGGGTTGTGCCCGAGCCCATTCGGCGAGGGTGCTGGCCTCCTGGCAGAGCTTTTCCAGCCCTTGAAGGACGTCCCGGTATGCCTCAGTCACAGCGAATCGCTCACTAAGATGTTTCTGGAAAAGCTTGTTCAGTGCTGTCAGCTCCGTTACCCGCTGCTCCAGTTCCCGGTTCTTTTTCTCCAACTCATTATGCAGTCGGCGCTGTTCCTCTTCCATCCTATGCTTATAAAGAGCCATCTGGATGTTGCTGTGCAATTCTCTGTCTTCAAACGGTTTGATCACGTAACCATAGGGCTCCGTAATCTTGGCTCGCTCTATCGTGTTTTCGTTTGCGTAGGCGGTAAGATACACAACCGGGATATTGAAACGGGAATGTATCTGCTCTGCGGCTTCGATGCCATCCATCTCCCCTGCCAGAGAGATGTCCATAAGAACCAGGTCCGGCTCGTACTCCTCCGCTTTTTCAATGGCTTCCTCGCCTGAATCAACAACTCCCACAACCGAATATCCCATATCATGCAAGCTTCTCCTCATATCCTCCGCTGTGATGCTTTCGTCCTCTGTGATCAATATTTTAGCCTCTGACATCTTCGCCCCCCTTCTATATTAGTTAGTTGGAGCACCGGTGTACAGGTTGCTGGTGCCCTCCAGAACCTCCGGTTCCCGCCTGCTGAGACCCCGCCCCGAACCTGATTCGGAATTTCGTTCCTTCCGTCCTATCAAGTTCGATGTCACCTCGAAGCTGCCGGACCAGGGTCATGACGAGTTGAAGGCCCAGCGAGTCCGTATTTTTGAAATCCAACCCCTCAGGGATGCCCACACCATTATCGCTGGCTACCAACTCTAATTCGTTTCCATTGGATGAGTGAAGACCGATACTGATTTCTCCCGCCTGCCCTTCGGAGAACGCGTACTTTAACGAATTGGACACAAGTTCATTGATTATCAATCCGCATGGGATCGCGGAGTCAATGCCAAGCCAGACGTCATCAGACTCTATCTTCATGGTGACTTTGTCAACATCCACTCCGTAGGACCTGAGAAGAGTGTTCGCAAGAGTACTGACGAACCCACCAAAGTCGATCGTAGCCAGGTTGTCGGATTGATAAAGCTTCTGGTGGACAAGCGACATCGATTGTATCCGGTTCTGGCTCTCCCTGAACATCTGGACATAGGCCTCATTGTCGATGTACCTTTCCTGGAGCCTGAGCAGACTGGAAATCACCTGCATGTTGTTTTTGACCCGGTGATGTATCTCCTTGAGGAGCATTTCCTTCTCTTCGAGTGAGGACTTGATCTGTTGTTCAGCCCGTTTGCGCTCGGTAATATCCTCAATAATACCATCGAAATACATAATCTCACCGGCGTCATCTCTTACCGCCACGGTCGTATCCGACACCACGATCTCGGTTCCGTCCTTTTTTCGGAACTCGAGCTCCCGGGTCGTCTTGCCATCTGTTCCGGCTGTCTGCTCAAGGTCATGCTCTCTCTGCTCCGGGTACACATACAGATCTGAGACATTCATCTGCAGCAGTTCTTCCCTCGAATACCCCGTGATCTCCTCCATGGCCGGATTCACTTCCAGGAACTTGCCCTTTGGCCCAGGGGTAGAGCGAACCACCCCTGATCTCACGTTGTTTAACAAACTCCGGTACTTCTCCTCGGACTGCTTAAGCGCCTCCTCGGCACTTCTACGATCGGTGGTGTCAACCCAGGAACCAACTATCTCCGCCGGCTTCCCCTCGGCATCATAGAAGACCCTGCGCTCATCGCGTAACCATCTATAAGTTCCGTCCTTATGTCTGAACCGATACTCGTAGACCGCAGCCCCTTCTTCGAGAAGCCTGGGAAGCGATGAGGCAACCTCAGGCAAGTCATCCTGATGTACACACTGTTTCCAAAACTCGTAGTTGCCGATGAAGTCCGCTGGCGTGTGGTCAAGTTGTTCCCGGATATTATCGCTTATAAAAGTAACCTCAGGTTCGCCATTTTGCACTCTGAGGGCGAATATTATGGCAGGGCTACGCGTAACGAGATGTTGAAGGCGCGCTTCCACCAGTCTAAACACAGCCTCCGCCCGTTTGCGCTCCATAGCATAGCGAATGACGCGCCACAGTTCCTTTGACTCCATCTCGGATTTGGACAGGTAGTCCTGCGCGCCGTTACGCACAGCTTCGGCGCCGAGTGCCTCATCCTCCATGCCGGTAAGAACAACAATGGGGACCTCCGGTTTATGTTCATATACTTTGTTTAATGTCTCCAGCCCATTGCTATCAGGCAAGCCGAGGTCGAGGAGAACGAGATCTATTTTCCCGTTGGTGAGCGTTTGAAGCGCGCTTGTAAGCAGCCCCGCGCACTCCAGGCCATAGTGATTTTGAGTGCCCTCCGCGAGGGTCTCCTGGACAAGCCTAGCATCGCCAGGGTTATCTTCAACCAGCAGGATATCTGTCTCTTTATCAGTCATCGCAAGGCCCCTGCTTTCGTATACAACAAATTGGCTTCAGCTCATGGCTTTCATCTTTAAGAAAGGCCGCGTTAGCTGATTGCTGCATCCCGCCTGCACGAAATAGTTTGCTTGATCTACCACTCTGCTCTGCCAGCTGACAACTCCCTGAGAAACCGGCGCTTCTTGAAGTTTCCGAAGCGTGCGATTCCCCATGTTCTCCTTGAGGACTCTCACTGGCAACTTTACAAAGTAGGGCACTAACCATAAAGCCAGTTAACCCCCAATATCCTTGGGGGTTAACCCTCAATTGTCGCCACCGTGATACAAGGGAAGCATGCCGATTAAGCGCGCTCCCACTACTTCGCATCGTAGCTATAGGATGGTCGCCAGAAAGTAACTGTGACAGAGACACTTCGCTTCTTTGATCGGCCTTGTATAGTTCCGGGATCTCCTCACCCCCAGCTTCCCTGAAGCGCGCTCCTATATCCAGTGTTTTCTTTTACTGCTCACCAGATTATGCCTTCACGTTTAGCTTGGAGGTAACTTCACAACGCTAAACCAGAAGTCTTCCAGTGTATTCACGATTTTCACGAAACCGTCAAAGTCCACCGGTTTACTTAGATAGGCATTCGCACTCAGTTCATACGACTTTAATATATCCTCTTCAGCCTCAGAGCTTGTCAGCATTACCACAGGGATGCACTTGAGCTCGGAATCCTTCTTGATCTCATCTAGCACCTCCATACCGTCCTTCCCTGGCATCCGTATATCAAGCAGTATCAGATCGGGCCGAGGCGCACTGGCAAAGTCACCTTCACGGCGCAGGAACTGAAGGGCCTCTACGCCACTTTGCACTGTGTGTAGTTTGTTCGCTATCTTGCCCTCCTCAAAAGCCTTGTTAGTCAGCATTATGTCCCCGGGATTATCTTCAGCGAGGAGTATATCTATTGCCTTTCCATTATTTCTGGTGCCCACTTGGCCCTCCTGTTCCTTTAACAAGCTCCCTCCTTTCCTATCGTCGGGATTTTAAGATAGATGGAAGTGGGCGTGTAGCCCGCTCCCATAAACCGGGATCCCCCGGCTTTCAAACTGTGACCTTTTCCTCACTTAGCTTTTTGGAGGAAGCGCCGTCTTCCTGTGGCTTATTTCCTGTGGTGCCCTTCTTGGCCTTTGATTTTTTATTGCTCTTTGACTGTGTTTCCCCAGTGGCATCACCCTCCTCTACCGGCTCCAGTGCTAATTCCTGGAGTTCGACGTCTTCCTGTGTCTTAGAAGTTCCCTCAACCGTGAGAACTTTTTCCAGGTCGAGCAGGATGATCATCCTTTGCTCAAGCTTGGCAATGCCCAGCAGATAGTCGGAATTACCCGAAGTAATCACCGAGGAAGGAGGCTCAACTGAATCGGCAGATATGCGAAGCACCTCTGTTACAGCATCAACCAAACACCCGATGTGTTGGCCTTTGGCATCGACAACCATTATACGGGATTCCTTGGTCTGCTCTCCTGGCGGCATGTTGAATACGGTGCGCAAGTTAACAATTGGTATAACGTTGCCTCGAAGATTTATCACCCCTTCCACACGCCTGGAGGTTCTCGGCACTTTCGTGATCTCCGGTACACGTTCAATGCCCTGGACTATGCTGATATCCACTCCGTATGATTCGCCCGCTATGGTAAAGACCACGAGCTGTTCCAGTCCTGCATCGCCAGTCATCTTCGATGAACCTCCTTGTGTATTATCGAATCCACGAAAGGTATAGCAATGTCACCCTCTGCCACTGGCCATATCTGCTTTCTGTTCATAATATCCTCACCTGCTTTTGCTCAAAGGTCCTTTTTATTGTATGGAGCTATACTGCAAGCTCTTCCTTCATCCCCTCTTGTACTCTGCCGTTGCCGTTTACCCTGAACGTTGCCACCGACTGCTGCAACTGATCAGCCATTTCCTTTAGCGAGTCAGCGGTCGAAACGACCTGCTGCACCTGCGAACTCATCTCCTCCGCAGCACTTGAGAGCTCTTCAGCGGATGCACTGCTCTCCTCTGCTATACTGGAGACGCTCTCAATGGATTTGCTAGTCTCCTGGCTGCTAACGGTCATCTGCTGTGCCGCCGAGGTATTCTGTTCTGCGACAGACCCGACGTTGTCAATAAGGTTTACCAGCTCGTCGGTAGAAGCAGTCATCTGCTGTGCCGCTGCTGAGATCTGGCTAACCTGTTCATTGACGTTGTCCGCTGCACTGAGTATCTCACTGAGGGCATTGCCTGCCTCATTGGCAAGCGAGTAACCGTTTCTAACTTCGTTTGTGCCCTGCTCCATGGCCTTTACTGCTTCCTGGACACCCTTTTGCACATTCTTGATAAGCTCGCCGATTTCCTGGGTGGAACTCGCCGTACGTTCAGCTAGCTTCCGCACTTCGTCAGAGACGACGGCGAATCCTTTGCCGTGTTCCCCGGCGCGTGCGGCCTCGATAGCGGCGTTGAGCGCCAGCAGGTTTGTCTGAGAGGCAATATCATCGATTGTAGAGACGATCTTCCCGATTTCCTCGGAATGTTGGCCGAGGGTGTTGATTTTATCGGCTACATCTTCGGTGCTCACTCTGATCCTGTCCATCCCCTCCACGGTCTGCTTGGTTTTGTCTGCGCCGTCTCTCGCCGTTTCAGCGGCCTTTGTCGAGTTTTCGGCTGCCGAGGAGGCGTTTTGTGTGACCTGCTGCACCGCAGCGGAGACCTGGCTCACGCCTGTGGCAGCTTTGCCGATGCCCTCAGATTGCTCATGGGAGCCCTGTGCTACCTGTTCGACGGCTTCTTGCAATTGCTGTACCTGTGTAGCTGAACCCTGCAGATGTGAAGACTGATCATTAGCGCCTCTGGCGATATCCTGACTTGTACTGGCAACCTGCTGTGAGGCGTTGCCAGCCTGGTTGGCTGCGGATGCAAGCTGGCTACTGGCCCCAGCTAAGGCATCAGCATTCTCTTTGACCTGGGCAACCACAGCTCTAAGGCCACTGACCATCCTGGCCAGCGCATTCATGAGGGCATCCTCTTCCGATCTAGGCTGGACGTCAACCATAAGGTCACCCGCTGCTATCTTTTCAGCAACTGTCGTTACCTCGTTCTGGCCATCTATAAGAGAATTCAGGGCCTCACGAATGCGGTTAAAGTCGCCGCTGTATTCTTGTGTGATCCTGTCCAGGACCTCACCTCTGGATACGGGCTCAAGGTATTCTATCGTGTTGTATATTGTCCCGACGAATAAGTCAACAAGGTTATTGACGCTCTTCACGATCTGATGATAATTACCAATAAACTGGTCAGCATCGGCTCGAGCACTCAGGTCGCCGGCAGTAGCAGCCTCTGTCAACCGCATCACGCCCTTGGTGATTTCCACTTCCCTGTTAATATTTCGAATGAATTCCAGTGCTCCCACGATGTTGCCATCAGCATCCTTAAGGGGAGATGCGTTACATCGTGTGTACAAAGAGCCAGGATCGGGGCTGATTTCAATATCATCCGTAAATTCCCCATCCTGCCGGAGAGCCTGCCTACAAACACATTTCTCAGTATTGCAGACGTCAGCCTTAAACAGGTCGTAGCACTTTTGTCCTTGTGCTTCCTCTGGATCCTTGCCAACTACTTTGGCAGCAGCTATGTTCATATATTGAATAGTGTAATCATTGTCAATGGCGATGATGGGAGTAGGGATATTATTTAGATAGTCAGCTTTGGTCTGTGCATCATCCATCGCCTTTCTGAGGTCTGTTACATCTCTCACAACCGTGGTCACTCCAAGCAAATTACCTTCAGCATCAAGCAAAGGTGCAGCAGAAACCATAATGGGCACTTGGCTCCCGTCTTTGCGCAAGATCGTAGTCCCAATATCATAAACAGGCTGTTTGCTCTGAAGAACCTGTAGAATGCCTTCACATACTTTACACTCACCGTTAATGCCAAATATCTCAGAGCCAAGCTTCCCCATAGCCTCTTCGTTCGAATATCCGGTAAGCTTCTCCGCTTGCTCACTCCAGTGGGTTATACGCCTGTTCTCATCCACGACAAACACACTATCAGGCAGTGCTTTCAGAATAGATTCGCTCTGAGCCTTCTCTTTATTGAGTTCCCCCAACTGTTGCTCGGCCTCGGCCATCAGCGCGTCCATTTGCCCTTGCATTGTCTCTTTTTCATCAAGGGCAGCGCGAAGCTCCTCCTTAACAGCCGCAAGTTCCTCCTGGCATTTGCTGTTGCTAGCATCGTCGGGTGGCTGTTTCCTGGGTCTTCCTCTACCCCTTGTGGCTGTTGAGGTGCTATCTTGCGACCCATTGTCATCATATGTTGTCGCTTGCTCTTTCATTGTTATCGCCTCCTTACTGCCTTCTCCGTAAGTATGAGAAGCTTTCCGGCTCTGCCGGGATTATCAGCTGTTTTACACTGACTTTGATATAATGAGGACATTACCCCCACTTCACAGTCTCTACTGCGAATATCCTCGTCTCCAGCCAAAGGGCCCGCACTTCAGCGTCTTGACCACATTGGCTCCTTATTGGTTCGCCTCATATCCCTCACTCAAAATACTACGCCGTTCGAGGAACGAATAGAAACTGGGCAGACCATCAATTAGGGTGGGGGGGGACCCTCATTTTTGCCTTCCCGACTCATCTGCTGGGTGAGGGACCTTAAACAAGGGTAGACCCTTACGGCAATTAAGGGCTGGCATGCTTTATCTTTATTCCGCTGATCCCATAATATGAAAGTCGTGGAATCCCTTTGGAGAGCGATATCTGAGGGGAGGCCGAATTCTTAGTGGGGGCCTATTTTCCCCTTGCGAGGCAATTTCGAGCAGGAGGCAGCAAGACATGTAAGCAGCAACGGCATTTCGCAAAAACACCCTTATTACAAAATCAGCCCAGAGGAAATCTGGCTGATTAGCAGACCCATGACAAATAGAGAATGGACGTCGATAGGAGGACACCAACATGAAGATTAGAACGATGATCCTGATAGTGCTTGCAGCAGCCCTTGTGATAAATACAGGGGTTATCCTTGCAGTCACATCATCAGGTGTGGGACAGATAGGCGACGTGACCTCGGAGGTAAGTGCCGGGGAATTGGAGGAAAGCGCCGGGGCCAATCTGGAGGACACGGCAGTCAGCATAGCTGATTCCCTTGACAGGCAGTTGGAGAACTACAAAGACATGGTATCGACGTGGGCATCATCACCGGTGCTCATCAACACTGCCAAGGAAGCACAAGCATACTCCAAAGAAGAACTGTTTGAAATGTGGAGCGCAGAGGATAGGAGATCTTATACTGAGGCCGACGTGGCAATGGGCGACGGATATCCCTCCAACGATCTCAATGAAGAGGCCTCAAAGTATCTGGGACACCAGACCCACGGACCTTGGGCACATTTTTTTATAACCGATAATAGGGGCTACGTCATTGCAGCCAATGGCCGCACGGATGACTTTGACCAGGGCCCCAATGACTGGCAACTGGTTCTCGATGACAACCAGCAACCCATCTTTAAGAAAGGGGAAGAAGGCATAGAGCAGTGGTACAAAGCCTGCAAGAATTCTGATGATGGGTTCTATACCAGCGATGTGGAATGGAACGAAACTACGGGGTCCCCGACCATAGCCTTCGCCTCACGATTGGGAGGATTGTCTGAGAGCGAATACCTGGGGCAGCTCAAAGCGGTCTTCAACTACAAGCGGTTCATGGGCCAGTTTATGCTGTTACAGAGGAACCTCAATGTCCACGAGATATCAGCAATCAACAGCGATGGTGCAATAATGGCGACCGCTCAAACGAAGCTCTCCACAGAAAAATCACATGAAACCATCGCTGACACCGATATATTCCAGGGGATCTCAGAAGGGGGAAAGACAGGGCATCTCTCCGGCACGGATGATGACGGCGACGAGGTATGGGTAGGGTATGCCACCTCCGATGAAACCGGACACATTGTCGTGATCTCGGGGAGAAAGGAAAGTATAGAAAGGCCAATCGATGCCTTTGTCGGAGACCTGACTGGCCGGATCAATGCTGCAGGTTCATCCCTGATTACCAAAATAGGCATCATCGGAGCGGTAGTCCTGGTCGCCGTTTTGATTCTAGCCTTCCTGGTGATCCATGCACGTATTTCCAAACCCACCGATAAGCTGACCGCAGCGGCAGACAGAATCTCCAAGGGAGATGTACAGGGACTGGAAATAGACGTCAGCGGTAAGGACGAGATAGGGCGTCTCGGAGAGAGCTTCAAAGGAGTGAAGGCGGCGTTTGACGAGCTCATGGACCAGCTGAGCGGCAAGTGACCCCTTGCAGGGAGATCACTAACCATAAGGAGAGATGGCAATGGGCGAGAGATTGACGACATATTTCGATAAGGCAAAGGAGAAAGGCGGGGCTGCGGCAGCGGTAAAGCTGGCCATGATTACCAAAATGTCGAGTCAGCAGGCCAAGGAGGCCGAGGACTCGGACGAGAACATTAAGAAATTCGAGGAGGCGATCGCACAGATCTAGAGACTTTGCTTGACGAAGCGCCCCAGGCTCAACAGGTTCATAAACCCCGGAAGCTTGAGGCTCCTGATGCAAAGATGATTCATGCGAGTTTCGGAGAACGATGACGCGCCCCCCAGTCAATATCTGCGTGAGACATGCAAAGTGATTTAGGTTACATAGCAATAGCCAGACTATAAGAATACAAGGAGGAAACCGACATGAAGATTAGAACGATGATCCTGATAGTGCTAGCAGCAGCCCTTGTGATAAATACAGGGGTTATCCTGGCAATCACCTCTTCCGGGGTAGGGCAGATAGGCGACGTGACCTCGGAGGTGAGCGCCGGGGAATTGGAGGAGAATGCCGGGGCTAACCTGGAGGAAATAACCGTTAGCATTGTCGATTCCCTGGATAGACAGATGGAGAATCATTATGAGATGGTGAGGATGTGGGCGGAGTCACCACTCCTGACCAACACTGCCAAAGAAGCTCAGGGGTATTCCAAAGAACAACTGTTTGAGATGTGGAGCGCGAAGGAGAAGAGGTTGTACAACGTAGACGGTGAGGCAATGGGTGACGGCTACGTCCGAAATGACCTAAATCCGGAGCTATCAACGTATTTAGTGAACACCGTATTTGGTGGAAGAACGTGGGAAGAACTTATCGTAACCGATCACAGGGGATGCACGATCGCCACCAGTGGTCGCTCCGATGACTTCGACCAGGGGCCCAACGACTGGAAAATGCTCCGTGGTGAGAACCAGCAACCCAAGTTCACAAAAGGGACAGAAGGGGAAGAGCAATGGTATGAAGCCTGCAGGGAGGCAGATGACGGCCTCTATATCGGGGATGTGCAGTGGAATGAAGCGATGGGAACGATGACGATGGATATTGCATGCCAGTTGGGAGGCACTGCTAAGAGCGACTATTTGGGCCAGATCAAAGCAGTCTTCAATTACAAGCGTTTTATGGCTCCATTCATGATGTTACAGAACAACCTGGACGTTCATGAGATAAAGGTGATCGGTAGAGATGGGGGAATCATCGCAACATCTGAAGCAGAGTCTGCTCTCTCTCACAAACAGGATAGCATCGCTGAGACTGACATATTCCAGGGGATCTCAGAAGGGGGAAAGACAGGGCATCTCTCCGGCACGGATGAGGACGGCGACGAGGTATGGCTCGGTTATGCTACCTCCGATGAAACCGGTCAGATCGTCCTGGTCTCGAAGAGGAAGAAAAGCATAACAGGGCCCATTAATGCCTTCGTCGAGGACCTGACGGGCCGTATCAACTCCGCAGGGTCATGGCTTAGCACAAAAATAGGCATCATCGGCGGAGCAGTGCTGGTCGGTGTATTGATACTGGCATTTCTGGTGATTCATGCACGGATCTCCAAACCCACCGATAAGCTGACCGCAGCAGCGGACAGGATTTCCAAAGGCGATGTACAGGGACTGGAAATAGACGTCAGCGGTAAGGACGAGATAGGGCGTCTCGGAGAGAGCTTCAAAGGAGTAAAGGCGGCGTTTGACGAGCTCATGGACCAGCTGAGCGGCAAGTAACCATAAGGAGAGATGGTGATGGGAGAGAGATTGACGACATATTTCGATAAGGCAAAGGAGAAAGGCGGGGCTGCGGCAGCGGTAAAGCTGGCCATGATTACCAAAATGTCGAGTCAGCAGGCCAAGGAGGCCGAGGACTCGGACGAGAACATTAAGAAATTCGAGGAGGCGATCGCACAATTGTAGGGGAAAGCAGTCTCCCACGGACACGAAGGGCCCCGAGCAGCAATCTCGGGGCCCTAAGTTATCCATTCGTTGGCTTGATTGTGTGGCACGCTTTGCGTGCGAATTTCACAGACGGGGCATAATTAGTTCAGGAACTAAGCACAAAGTGCGACCTCAGTAAGGATAGGCAATTCGACTGTGAAAGTGGTACCTTCCCCATCTTTGCTCTCTACGTATATCGTTCCGCCATGCTCCTGGACGATACCGTAGCAAATGCTGAGCCCCAATCCGGTACCTTTGCCCACATCTTTGGTCGTGAAAAACGGCTCGAATATTCTCGTTTTAACG
>JBKGZM010000014.1:0-37643 GCA_046545575.1 Dehalococcoidia bacterium | reverse complement strand
GATTTTTGGGCGGTTAGCTCAGCGGATAGAGCGCTTGCTTCACACGCAAGAGGTCACTGGTTCAAGTCCAGTACCGCCCATATGGTTGTCTGGGTTAGTTTGGATTCTCCGGATAGATTGGCTCATAAGCCCCGAAGTCCGGCCTTCCCTTTCCCGGCACTGTTGCTTGTCATGTCATTGCATCAAAGAGGCTCTTGCATTGACTTTGGCTATTGGCTCTGATATAGTTTCTTTTAATATAATATGGTCAAGCGAGGTTATAATGATGAGCAGACAAAAAACTATGCGCAATGCCTTAGGTTTCGAGGATGTAGCACTGGTTCCAGGTGATATAACTGTAAATCCCGATCAGACTGAGATTGGTCTTGACATAGGCGGGGTGCACTTACCTGTGCCCATCCTGGCATCTGCCATGGATGCCGTAGTGGATGCCAATTTCGCTATAGCCATGAGCAAACTGGGTGGATTGGCTGTTTTGAATCTTGAGGGGATACAAACCAGGTATGAAGACGCCGATGAGATATTGGCCCAGATTGCCTCTTCCTCTGACCGTGAGGTTACACGTTTAATGCAGAAGGTCTACTCTGAACCCATCAAAGAGAACCTCGTTGGTGAACGTGTCGAGGCAATCAAGAAAGGCGGAGGAACCTGCGCTGTATCAGTTACTCCTGCTACCACTAAAAAGTTGTACCCGATTGCAGCCGAGGCCGGTATGGATATTCTGGTGGTTCAATCCACCGTCACCACTGCCAGGCATCTATCCAAGAGTTATCATGGGCTCGTGTTCTCCGAACTCAGAGAGCAGGTTTCCGTGCCCATTGTCGTTGGCAACTGCGTAACCTACAGTGCTGCCAAGGAGATAATGGAAACGGGGATAACAGCCCTTCTCGTTGGAGTAGGGCCAGGAGCAGCCTGCACAACCAGAGAGGTGCTTGGGGTCGGCGTTCCCCAAGTGACAGCGATCATCGACAGTGCTGCTGCTCGAGACGATTATTTTCACGAGACAGGAAGATACGTTCCTATAATCGCCGACGGGGGAATCCGCGCAGGAGGTGACCTGTGCAAGGCCTTTGCCAGCGGCGCGGACGCAGTCATGCTGGGCTCAATACTGGTGCAAACCACCGAGGCCCCCGGTAGAGGAAATCATTGGGGAATGGCTACACCGCATGATGCGCTGCCAAGAGGAGTACGGGTTAAGGTTCCGCAAAACTCGACCCTGGAACAAACCCTGTTTGGCCCTTCAACAGTCACGGACGGCACCCAGAATCTTGTAGCAGCATTGCGCACAGCCATGGGTGTATGCGGCGCACGAACTATAAGTGAGATGCATCAGGCTGAGATGGTTATCGCTCCGTCGATAAAGAGCGAGGGCAAGCAACTACAACGTATGCAAGGCGTCTAATTTACATTAACTCCTCTTTCTCACGAGTCTGGACATAGCTTCTGACAAGTGCTAGACTTGTAATTACCTCACTTCCACGGAGTATGATGTATGCATGAGGCAATGCTATACGAAAAGCTATCCGACAATCGCGTGCGCTGTAATCTATGCGCACACCGCTGTGTTATTAAAGACGGGAAAAGGGGCATTTGCCAGGTACGTGAGAACCAGAGCGGGACACTCTACACTTTGGTCTACGGGCGCACAATCGCCCAGCATACAGACCCCATAGAAAAGAAACCGCTATTTCACTTTCACCCCGGCACCACCGCCTACTCCATCGCAACCCCAGGATGTAACTTCCGCTGTCCATGGTGTCAGAACTGGGAGATATCCCAAATACCCGGAGATGGAGAAATTGCAGCAGGGATAGAAGCCAGCCCAAATCAAATCGTCGCCGATGCACGACGTGCGGGATGCAAAAGCATCGCCTATACATACACCGAGCCCACTATATTCTTCGAATACGCATATGACACAGCGCGGTTGGCCCATGAGTCAGGCCTGGCCAATATCTATGTTACCAACGGTTACATGACAGAGGATATGCTTAACACATTCCATCCTTACCTGGATGCAATGAACGTCGACCTTAAAGGCTTCAGCGAAAAGATGTATAAAGAGTACGTTGGGGCAAAGTTGCAACCGGTGCTGGATGCTCTCCAGAAAGCCAAGGAGCTCGGCATTTTCCTGGAAGTTACTACTCTAATCATTCCCGGCATCAACGATTCCCAGGAGGAGTTGAAAGAGGCAACTAACTTCATAGCGACTGAGCTAGGAACAGATACGCCATGGCACATCAGCCGTTTCTTCCCGGCTTATAATATGTCGGATGTTCCAGCCACACCTGTGGAGACACTGAAGCAAGCGGTGAAGATTGGCAAGGAGGCAGGGCTTCGTTATGTCTATCTAGGAAACGCGCCGGGGCAAGGCGATGAGAACACCCACTGCCCCTCGTGCGGTAATCTCGTGGTGGAACGGATGGGATATTACACCAGAATAATCGGACTGGATGGCTCCAAATGCCACTTCTGCGGCGCGGAACTTAATTTCAGAACGTAGACAGAAGGAGGCCATAATGGAGAGAACCCCCATTGTAGCCGGACAATTCTACCCCGGAGAACCCGACCTGCTGAGAGCTGAACTAAACAAGATCACCGATAAAGACGCTCAAAAAGAAGATGTACTCGGGATGGTGGTCCCCCACGCAGGATATATGTTCTCCGGGCCGGTGGCCGGAGCTACCTTCTCCAGAACGAGGTTCAAGAACACCTTCGTAATTCTGGGACCGAACCATACTGGTCGCGGGGCACCTTTCAGTATCATGTCTGAAGGGACCTGGAAGACACCACTGGGCGAGGTAGACATCGACACTGACCTCGGTGCGCAGATTTTGCAAGGATCGGATTATCTTGAGGAAGACACAACCGCACACCTTTTCGAGCATTCAATCGAGGTAGAGGTGCCATTCCTTCAATTCTTCAAACCCGATATAAAAATAGTGCCGATCGTTGTGGCCGCCACCGGCGGAGATGTCTACAAGGAAATTGGGAGGAGCATCGCCAAAGCAGTAAAGGAATTGCAGAAGGACATAGTAATCGTGGCCAGCAGCGACATGAGCCACTACGAGCCTCAAGAGTCCGCCGACAGAAAAGACCATCAGGCTATCGAATCCATCCTCCGCCTGGACGAGGACGAGCTACTGGAGCGGGTAGAAAACCTCGGCATCACGATGTGCGGATATGGGCCTGCGGTGAGCATGATCTCAGCGGCCAGGGAACTGGGGGCCAGGGAAGGGGAACTGGTCCAATACGGGACAAGCGGTGACGTGCTGGGGGATTACAGCAGTGTTGTTGGCTATGCTGGCATACTGATAAAAAGGGGATGATACTATGCATCCGATAGTGGAATTAGCCAAAGAAACGGTGGAAAAGTACGTAAGCGAAGGTGAAACTCCGCACCCTGCTGAGCTTACACCGGAAATGCAGGAGCAGGCAGGGGTATTCGTATCCATCCACGAACACGGGCAACTTCGTGGTTGCATCGGTACATTCCTGCCTACGCAGTCGAATGTCGCCGAGGAGATAATTCACAACGCCATAAGCTCCGCTACCAGGGACTACCGGTTCTCACCGGTCACCCCCGAGGAACTCCCCAGCCTTACGTACAAGGTAGATGTCCTCACCAAACCGGAGCCGGTGGAAAGCAAGGAGGAACTCGACCCGAAAAAGTATGGCATACTGGTGGAGTACAGGGGAAAACGAGGACTTCTCCTTCCCGACCTTGAGGGAGTAGACACCGTGGATAAGCAAATTGAAATAGCCAGTGCCAAAGCGGGAATCCTCCCTGATGAACCAGTTAACCTGTACCGCTTCGAAGTGCGCCGCTTTGAGTGACAGGAACCGCAGCAAAACAAGCGATTTACAAATCCGCCACTATTTCCTGCACCCACTCTACCCCTTCCCTGTAATCATGATTCCCCAGACTTTCCGGGTATGAGACCGGGCTCTCGAAGATGACAGGGCAAGCAGGTTTCAGGGTTTCCAGGATGCCCTTGATATCCGCCCAGCCTTCTTCGGGGTCCTGAGAGGGATGAACAGGGATATGTCGAAACTTGACATAGTCATCGCGATCGCGGACATTCCATAGATGAACCGAACCTACGAATGGTGCAATATCCTGTGCGAACTCATGAACGTCAAAACCAGATGCCTGCGATGCGAGGTGCATATGTCCCATATCGAAACAGTAATGCAGCGGGTACTCGCTCAGGGCCTCAGTTAGAAAACCGTCGCTGAGATGGGGGCTATTGGCTAATCCCTCAACATGGATAGGCATGCTCCGCTGCACACTCAGGTTAGCGAGTTGCTCACAGCTTTTCCAGGTGATACTCAGAAGTTTATTCTCGTCTTCTCCTGAAGCATCGGTGGCCGGAGTGGGGAAGTGAGCCACAATATATTCCCCCCCGACATCCTGAGCCTGGGCGATGGTCTCACCGAGCATACTGAACGTCTTGTTACGGCTGTCCTTATCGACATCGCACAAAAACGACCAGGTAGGTGGATTAGGGTACCAGTCCGGCTTAACAAGCGGTGAGTGAACGCTCCGGGCGAGGCCTCTCGCGAAAAGCTTTCGTTTTAGCTCCGGTATGTCCTTCGCTGGCAAGTTGAATAGCTCGGTCCGGCTCAAGCCGTTGTCATCCATTACCTGGTCCAGATATTCGAGGTGATTGCAGTGAAAACCGAGCTCAACTGTTGGCATTTCTTGTTCCTTGATTTCGAGAATATTGTTCAAGGCTCTTTTCTCGTTTAGGGTTGGTAATGCTGATTATAGCTTCCCGTCAGGGCTAACGCGAGTCTATTTGCGAAGCGGCCAACACGAAATAATAAAAGAGCCTTGTTCAAAGCATAGGGCAGCATTTTTATATGCCGCCTACCCCTAACCATCTGCTATAGGCAGACAGAGCAACGCAGGGACAACATTCCCAAAGCATTACCGGTCCAAAGCACTACTCCTCCAGAGTCTGGACCTGAGAGGCATTGAACTCCAGTGTAGCCTCGCTCTCAAGCTGTACTGTAACCTTTTCCTTGGGCACATTAACCTCGGCAACCTTGCCCTTGCCCTGCGGAGTGCTCACGCTCTTTCCCACAGAAGGCAATTTGGCCTTCACCTCAAGGTATTGATCATATTCGTATTTGAGGCAACATAGCAGCCTATCACAAATGCCGGATATCTTGGAAGGATTGAGGGGCAGATCTTGCTCTCGCGCCATCTTGACCGATATGGAATCAAAGTTACGCATATGAGTAATACAGCAAAGCGGCCTGCCGCATTTGCCAAGGCCCCCGACCAGCTTGGCTGCATCCCGAGCCCCGACTTGCCGGAGTTCCACACGGGTTTTGAGGTCGGTGCTCAGACTCTTAACCACTGCACGGAAGTCCACCTTGCTTTCGGCGCTGAAAAAGACCGTCAGATGGTTGCCGTCAAGGGTATACTCCGCCGAGATCAGTTTCATAGGAAGCTCGTGTTTGGAAACAAGCTCCCGGCACCTCTGTACTGCCTCCTTTTCCTTTTCCTTCAGCTCTTCCCGTTTGTTGAGGTCCTGTTGGGTAGCTTCCCGCACTACTGACTTCAACGGCTGTTCAAGCTCCTCCTCACTCACCTGGCGCGGCTCCGAAACCACGCGAGCTAACGATAATCCCCGCTCAGTGCGGACAACTACGGTTTCCCCAACCTTCAGCTCCAGTCCTCCTGTGTCAAAATGATACATTTGCCCTGCCTGCTTAAAACAAACATCTACTACTTCAGGCAATAAAGACCTCCTCTCCGCGTGTCAACTCATGATGACGCATGAGAGCCTTCTCTCTCAAATGGCAATTGCAGCATTAATACCTCCAGGGCAAGTCGTGGATTTGCGTTTCGATCAAGCCGCTGCATGGTCTCACGAATAGACCTGATCATGTTATGAATGACCCAGGTCTCATACTGCCCTGCTTGCCGTTCCACCTCTTCCCTTCTGTCTATATTGGTTATGAAATCGGTGCAACCGCTCTTTGCCAGCAGCAGGTCTCTCCACCAGGTGAGCCACAATGCCAGCTTCGTTCTCACGGAAGCCCTGTCGTTACTGAACTCGCCGGCCAGCTCCGATGCAAAAGCAAATCTCTCACTTATATCCCAGCGCGCGACCGAGATAAGCCGCTCCATTACCTGGGACCGATCATCCACTATATTCTCATCATCGGCGGCCGAAATGGCCCAGCCGATGCATCCACCCGATAGCCTCGCCAGAAGCTCAGCTCTCTCCGGGGACAGCCCTTTTTCTGTGGTGAGCGCCTGTCGGGCTATGTGGAAGGGCATCCGCTCAAGGTCAATTCGCTGGCAGCGGGAAATGATTGTGGGCAAAAGCCCACTCGCATCTGATGTCAGGAGGATGAAGAGAGTAAAGGGTGGTGGCTCTTCCAGCGTCTTGAGAAAGCAGTTTGCAGCGCCTTCGCTCATGTACTCTGCATCCTGGGTAATGATAACCCTGTAATTACCCTCATAGGGCCTCAGACTCACCATATGCTGTACTTCCCTCACTTGCTCGATGCTGATTTCCTTGTGCTGCTGGGAGCCATTGGTTGCTCCCGTACGTATGATCTGCAAATCAGGGTGATTCCCTGAAGCAATGCGGCGACAGATATGACACTCTCCACAGGGTGCCTCCGTGGAAGCACAATTAAGCGCCTGGGCCAAAGTGATGGCTAAGGTCATCTTGCCCACGTGTTCGGCGCCGACGAATAAATACGCATGGAACAAGCGCCCGGCCTCCAGGCTCCGTTTAAGCGAATTCACTGCTTTATCCTGTCCAATTACGTTCCACATACTAAAATATGTCTCTCCTTACAATATCCTCAAACGTCTCGCGCCGTTGTATGGGTCGGGCTTCGCCGTTGTTGACCATTATCACGGCGGGCTTCAGAGAGGCATTGTAGTTGGAAGCCATGGAAAGGCAATATCCACCTGAGACGGGGACAGCCACTACATCTCCGGGATCGATTCTGGGGAGATCGATATCCTTTATCAAGATGTCACCCGATTCACAGAACTTGCCCGCCAGGGTGACCCGCTCCGTTGTATCTATCCCCATCTTGTTGGCAACAACGGCATCATACTGGGCACCGTAAAGGGCCGGACGGATATTATCGGCCATTCCCCCGTCGAGGGAAACATACGTGCGCACGCCAGGTATTTCTTTTACTGCTCCCGTGCTGTAGAGGGCCACCCCAGCACGCCCGATGAGCGACCGCCCCGGTTCTATTATCAGTCGGGGTTCAGGCAGATCATGTTCTCTTACCGAGTCACTGAGAGTGGAGCACATCTCCTCAGCGTATGCAGCAATGCTTGGAACGTGTTCTTCCCTGGTATACGGTGTGGCGAATCCTCCGCCCGGACTGAATTCCCGCAACTCAAATCTGTGTTTGTCCTTCATTTCAGCTGCAAACTGGATCACAGTTTTAACAGCTTCCTTGTAAGGTTCAATCTTGAATATTGGGGAGCCAAGGTGCACGTGCAAGCCCACGAGATTTACATTGGATGCTCCTATTGCCCGGACAATGGCTTCTTCAGCCTGGCCGGTAACGATAGGAAAGCCAAACTTGCTGTCTATGATTCCCGTTGTGGTGAACTCGTGGGTATGCGGGTCTATCCCGGGCGAGAGGCGCAATAGAATATCCTGCATAATTCCAGCCCTTTGAGCGGCATCGTTGAGCACGGAAAGCTCGTGGAAATTATCCACCACGATCCGCCCGATCCCGCAGTCCAGAGCGAACTCAATCTCGTCCGGAGTCTTGTTATTCCCGTGGAAATAGACCCTGTCCATGGGGAAATCAACGGACCTGGCGATGTAAAGCTCGCCGCCGGAAACCACGTCCAGTCCTAGCCCCTCTTCCTTGAAAACCTTGGCCAGGGCGCGATTAATATACGCTTTGCAGGCGTAGATAACCTGGGTATCAGAATGGCGCTCACCGAACTCCTGCCGGAATTTTCGGCATCCATTACGGAGTGTGGCCTCATCGAAGACATAGAGGGGCGTCCCGAATTCTTTGACCAGGTCTATAGCGTCACAGCCCCCTATGGTGAGGTGGCCTTTTTCATTTTGCCCCGCGGTATCGGGGAGGATTTTCTTCAGGTTTTCCGGTATCGTCATTTCCCACCTTTGTATTGCCATTTAGTGCCTTTAGGGCTGTCCTCAAGTGCCACCCCCAGCTCTCCCAGCCGGTCCCGTATCATGTCCGCGAGCTGCCACTGTTTGGCAGCACGCAGCTCAGAGCGAACATCGACCAGTAAATTAACAAAAGGCTCAGCCGCGAATTCCCTCGTTTCTTCCTCCAATTGCAATCCCAATACGCTGGCCAGCTCACGCAACGTCTCCTGCGCCTGGCTCACAAGCACTCCTTGCTCCTTGGCCCCGTTTATCCGCCGGGCCAGATCGAAGAGCACAGCAAGTGCCTGAGGGGCATTGAAATCGTCGTCCATGGCCTCGATGAACCGCTGCCGGTAGGGCTGAGCATCAAGTGCCTCTCTGTTTTCTCCTTCATCCTCTATCTGCAATGCGCGCCGCAGTCTCTCAACTGCCCTCTCCATGGCAGACAGCCCTTCGTCGGAGTAGCTCAAGGGATTTCGATAATGTGAATTCATAACGAAAAGCCTGAAGGCGTCGGCGCTTGCCCTTTCAAGCATCTCCTTGACTGTGACGAGATTTCCCAGGGACTTGCTCATCTTGTCCTGTTCAAGCTGGAGAAGTCCGTTATGCATCCAGTACTTCACAAATGGAACCGCACCGGTAAAGGCCTCCGATTGAGCGATCTCGTTCTCGTGGTGAGGGAAAATGAGGTCCTGGCCCCCGCCGTGGATATCCAGGCTGTTCCCGAGGTACTTGAGCGACATGACGCTGCACTCGATGTGCCATCCCGGCCTTCCATATCCCCAGGGACTTTCCCAGCTTGGTTCTCCCGCCTTGGCGGCTTTCCAGAGTGAGAAATCCATCGGGTCCTCTTTATCCTCTTCGATTTCCACCCTTGCGCCGGACCTCAGGTCATCCAGGTTGCGGTGGCTGAGCTTTCCATAGTTATCGCTACTCCGGACCCTGAAATAGACATCGCCATTGACCTCATACGCGTGGCCTTTGTCAATCAATCCCTGAACCACTCTTATGACATCCGGTATCTCCTCGGTGGCCTTGGGATAGACATCCGCCCTTTTTATGTTCAGCCTGTCCATGTCCTCGAAATATTCCTCAATCAACTCCTGGGAAACCTCGCTTGTAGGGCGGCCGAGCTCATTGGCACGGGCGATTATCTTGTCATCGACGTCGGTGAAGTTCTGCACGTACCTGACCCTGTAGCCGCGAAACTCGAGGTAACGGCGCACTACATCGAAGATGATATAGCTCATGGCATGCCCGATGTGACACGAGCTGTAGGGTGTGACCCCACACACGTACATCTTAACCTCGTCTCCGTTGGGAACGAATTCCTCTTTTCTGCCGGAAAGCGTGTTATGGATTTTCATGGGGTTCCTCCAGTAGCGCTACAGCATAGGCTGCTATACCCTCCCCCCTCCCCACCACCCCCAACTCGTCAGCCGTCTTCGCCTTTATTCCAATTCTTTCTTTGTCAATGGCCAGGCTCTGGCTCACCCGCCCCCTCATCCCATCGATAAACCCGGCCAGCTTTGGTTCCTGGGCAACGATTGTAACATCTATGTTGCCCACCCCCCAACCCCACCCCTCCAGCAGATCCCTCGTCCGCTCAAGCAGAACCAGGCTTGAGATATCCTTGAACTGGGGATCATCCGAGGGAAAATGAGTCCCGATGTCCCCAAGGACAGCAGCACCCAAGAGAGCATCGATAATCGCATGCACCACCACATCCCCATCGCTCCAGCCCATGAGCCCTTTGTGGAACGGGATATCCACCCCACCCAGCACCAGCCGCCGCCCCTCCCCCAGCCCGTGAACGTCGTAGCCGATTCCTACGCGCATTCCCTCTCCCTCACAATCGCCTCCGCCAGCGCAAGGTCCTCCGGCGTGGTTACCTTTATATTCTCATAAGAGCCCATGTAGAGCTTCACCCTGTGACCCAGACTCTCCACCATCATGCTGTCATCGCTGACATCTTCGGAAACCTGTTGATGCGCCTGAGATATTAACTCGAAGTCGAATACTTGAGGGGTTTGGACGGACCACAGTGTATCCCTCTGTGGCGTATATTCAACGAGGTTATCTGGAGAGGCTAACTTGACGGTGTCCTTCACAGGCACGGCCGCCACGGCAGCGCCGGTTTGCCTTGCCTTCTCAAGTCCCCTCTCAATTATCTCCGCCGTCACCAGCGGCCTCGCCCCATCATGTATTACCACCCACGCACAATCTGTGAGATTCTTTAATCCCACTTGAACCGAGTCCTGCCTGCGGGCTCCGCCTTGGCACAGCGCCACTACCTTCGACCACTGATACTGGTCCAGTAATTTTTGCCCTTGGTCGAGGCTGTCCCTGTGGAGCACAAGGACAGTCTCGTTTACCACCCCACATCTCTGAAAAGCATCAAGCACCCAAGTGAGCAACGGCCTTCCCGCAAGTGCAGCAAATGCCTTGTTTATTCCATTCATCCGCTGGCTTTGCCCCGCGGATACAATAACAGCCCCAACCTTCCCTTTAGTCATTTACTAGTTCTGGTCCTGGCATTGTGCGAAGATCATCCTGCCCGCCCCGGTTTGCAGTACCCGGTTGACGGTAACCCTGATGTCGTTGTTCAGGTGCCGGCGTCCGCCCTCGACAACTACCATAGTTCCATCATCGAGATACCCGATTCCTTGCCCCCGTTCCTTTCCTTCCTGCACTACCCTGATGTGCAGTTCCTCGTTCGGAAGAATTGCCGGCTTGAGGGCATTGGCCAACTCGTTGATATTGAGAACCCTCACTCCCTGAAGAGAGGCCACCCGGTTCAGGTTGACATCATTGGTGACAATGGGACAGCGAAGGGTCTTGGCCAGTTCCACCAGCTTCGCGTCCACCTCCGACACATCCTCAAAGTCCATATCCGATATCTGAACGGGAATGTCCGATTCTCGCTGTAGCTTGGTCAAAATATCCAGCCCCCTTCTGCCCCGCACCCGGCGCATCGGATCGGCGGAATCGGCGATGTAGTGCAGCTCATCGAGAACGAATTTGGGGATGACCAGCGTACCGTGAATAAATCCCGTCTCGGTTATATCCGCTATCCGCCCGTCGATAATCGAGTTCGTGTCCAGGATGACTCTGCTATCCCTTCCCTCGCCCTGGGTTAGCAATCTGGAAAGCGCCGGACCAAAGAAGGGCGCGAGTTCAGAGCCACGCTGGGCCATGGTGAAAACACCAAGATAGATCAACACCACGGCTACAATCGCCGGCGTAACCGCGGCCCAGATTCCAGGCAAGAGAGAAAGGGGTAAAGCCAGGATAGCTGACGCAACTAGCGCGACTGTCACCCCGATGAATGTGGCAAACAAGACAGGTCCGGGGATTTGCCTGATCTTCCTACGAAGCCATCTTTGTGTGTACGCAGCAAGCCAGAATCCAAGCCCCGCTCCCACAACGGCGGGCAACACGATCCAGAGGATACTCTCCACAGTCCAATTCTGGTTATTAGCGAGCTCCCCCAATCTCCACCCAACAATACCCAGGACAATCGCCCCGATAATACGGGTAAAAAGTGCAGAAAACATTTATATAACTCCCTTCCCATTTCCAATGGCGTAATTATGCTTAAGACAAATAGTATATCCTTCGCCTCTGTTCGTTCATCCAGTTTCAACATGAGCCCCTTTCTGCCGAATTCTCCAACCGGCCAGGTTACCCATTTCTATCCTACCACTATCCCATTTCCAGGTCTATTCGCTTTATATCCTTCGCCAGACCATTATCCCCGATATCTATCAGCACGGAGTTGAAAACAGACGTTCCCTTTCCTACCGTAAAACGATGGGGCATTCCGGTCAAGAACATATCGATAATCCCTTCAGGCTCATTCCCGATAACCGAGTCCTTGGGACCTACCATCCCTAAATCGGTGACAAATGCGGTTCCCTTGGGCATGACCTTGGTATCCACAGTGCCTACGTGAGTATGGGTTCCCACCACAGCACTGACTCGCCCATCAAGATATATACCCAATGCGTTCTTCTCGGAAGTTGCCTCGGCGTGAAAATCAACCAGGATGACTTTAGGCGTGGGGTTGCAGGTATTAAGGAGACGATCGATCGCCCGAAATGGGCAATCCAGGTCACCCATGAAGACCCGCCCCATTAGATTTACCACCAGCACTTTATTCCATATAATGGATCCTTTGCCTGGTACCCCCTCAGGGTAGTTGAGAGGCCGAATCACAGGTGGGCCGCTATCCATATACGGTACGATCTCCTTATGTTTCCAGATGTGATTCCCGGACGTGATTATGTCGACGCCCGCTTGAAAAATCTCTTCTGCCGTATCCGGAGTAAGACCAAGTCCTCCGGCGCTGTTTTCCCCGTTTGCGATCACCAGATCGATGCCATATTCCTCGCGCAACTCCGGAACCTTACTGCTCACCACCTTCCGTCCTGGCTTACCCACTATGTCGCCTATAAATAGTACCCTCACTTGGATCCTTTCTGCTCTCTAAATTACTTTGCATATTCAACTGACCGCGTTTCCCGGATGACTGTGACCTTCACCTGGCCGGGATATTCCAGTTCCTCTTCAACTCGTTTTACGATATCACGAGCTAGCCTTGTCGCCTCCAGATCGTCGATCTTCTGTGGCTCCACCAGGATTCTAATCTCTCTCCCCGCCTGGATGGCAAAGGACTTGTCAACTCCAGAGAAGCTATTTGCGATACTTTCCAGTGCCTCAATACGTTTTATATAACTCTCTATCGACTCCTTTCTAGCCCCGGGACGTGCGCTGCTTATGGCATCAGCCGCCGAAACGATGAAGGCATACATGCTCATCGACTCCACCTCGCCATGGTGGCCCATAACCGCGTCCACAATTTCCTGGGACGCCCCAAGACGCTTGATGAGATTGGCCCCCACCAGGGCATGCGGGCCTGTCGTATCCTGGTCGCTTGATTTGCCGATATCGTGGAGAAGGCCAGCAGTTTTGGCTGTCTCTACATTTGCCCCGACTTCAGCCGCCAGTGCCGCGGACAATTCGGATACCTCCAGACTGTGGTTAAGGATGTTCTGTCCATAGCTAAAGCGATACTTGAGACGGCCCAGGGATTTTATTATCTCGGGATGGAGACCCACAACCCCTGCTTTGAACGCGAGTTGCTCACCTTCCGAGACAATGTTATCCTCCACCTCTTTCCTGGACTTCTCCACCATCTCCTCAATGCGAGCCGGATGAATGCGCCCATCTATGATCAGCTTCTCCAGTGCAACTCTGGCTATCTCACGGCGAATTGGATCAAAGCAAGAGAGACTTACTGCCTCAGGGGTATCGTCCACGATGATATCGACCCCTGTAGCGTTCTCGAGGGCACGGATATTCCGCCCCTCACGGCCGATGATGCGTCCCTTCATCTCGTCGCCTGGTAGAGGCACCACGGACACCGTTGACTCAGCGGACACCTCGCTGGCACACCGCTGGAGGGCCTCAATTATGACCTTCCTGGCCTTCTCATCTGACTGAGCTCTGACCTCTTCCTCCACTTTGCGTATTCGTTGTGCCAGATCATCACGTGTCTCATTCTCAACCACCTGCAGAAGGTGTTCCTTGGCCTCACTGCTGGACATGCCCGATATAGCCTCAAGCTGTGTCCTTTGCTCCTCTTTGAGTTTATCTGCCTGATTCAACCTGTTTTCTACGTCCTTCTCCTTACGCTGCAGGTCCTCTTCACGCCGCTCAGCAGACTCGATTTTACGGTCCAGCTTCTCAGCCCTTTGATTGATCCTTTTCTCCTGGCGACTGACCTCAGATTGACGCCTACGGCTCTCAGACTCCGCCTCAGACTTGATTCTCGCAGACTCTTCCTTGGCTGCAAGCACTATCTCTTTTTCTTTGGCTTTTGCATCATTCAGTATTCCGGAGGCCTCTTCTTCGGCATGCCTGACTTTTCCTGAGGCTATCCTGCTATGCAGGAAAAACCCAATTGCCCAACCTATCGCTATGCCAACAATTATAATAACGATCCATATTATGCTATTCATTTTCTCCCTCACTCTCCTTTTCTTTCCATACTCTTTCCACTACTGAATTCACTACTTCGTAAGTAAATCCTCTCCGACTCAAAAAAGCCCCAAGCTTCCTGCGGAATTCATAATAGTCCGCATGCTTCAGGGAATGAGCCTTCCCGTAACCTGCTCGATATGCCTCATCTTCATCGTCGACTTCCTGCGTTACACTGGCGATAAGTTCCTTGTCAACTCCCTTTTGCCTTAATTCATGTGTCAGAAGCCGTTTGCTTCGGGGTCTGAAGGTCTGGCGATTCTCCTTCCAGAACTCGGCAAATGACGCATCATCGACGAGCTCTAAGCGACGCAACTTCTGCAACGTGGCCTCGATAACCTCACCTGTAAATCCCTGACGCTTTAGCCTGCTCGAGATCTCTTGCTCGCTTCTCGGCCGGTAGTTGAGGAATCGTTGAGCCCGATCAAAAGCACGCTGGACCTGGGCATCTAGCTGGCTCTTCTCTCCGAATTGAGAGGAATCCCGGCTTACGTCGCTCTTCGCCTCAGCTACCATTTGACAAACCTTTTCCAGGGTAAGTCTATACTGGATACATGCTACCCGTGTACACTGAAGATGAGGGATCAAGGCTAACGCGACAGCAGTTTACCATGTGTAGTATCCCCTCCTTCTTGCATTCAGCTATTTTACCAATCCCTGCAAGGAAGGGGACCAAACGGAGAGAGTTGGAGAAACGGCTTTGATTTGGGTTATAGGGAGGATTCTTGCTCTGGGGTTAAAGTAGGTGCCACGCCTCTGATCTGATTCTCTATCTCCTGGGCCAATTCACTGTTCTGGTGCAGATAGTCCTTGGCGTTCTCACGCCCCTGCCCCAAACGTGTTTCGCCGAAAGAGAAGTATGCCCCACTTTTGCTTATTATTCCCTGGGCTACACCGAGTTCAAGAATGTCCGCCTCTCTGCTGATCCCTTCACCAAACATTATGTCGAACTCGGCTGTCCTGAACGGCGGTGCCACCTTATTCTTGCTTACCTTAGCTTTTATCCGGTTGCCAACAGACTGATCACCCTGTTTTATGGGCTCTCCTCGTCTCAGGTCTATTCGCACCGAGCTATAGAATTTAAGTGCTCTCCCCCCCGGGGTCACCTCCGGATTACCAAACATGACCCCTACCTTTTCTCTAAGCTGATTTACGAAAACAACAGCAGCGTGTGACTGACTTGTAGAGGGAGTTAATTTCCTCAATGCTTGAGACATGAGTCGAGCTTGAACCCCTACCTGTGCATCTCCCATGTCTCCCTCGACTTCGGACCGCGGGACCAGAGCGGCAACACTATCAATTACTACTACGTCCACCGCCCCGCTTCGCACAAGCGACTCGACTATTTCCAGCGCTTGCTCAGCGGTATCAGGCTGAGACACTAAAAGGTTATTGATGTCAACCCCACAAACGGCAGCATATTGGGGATCAAGAGCATGTTCCGCATCGACATATGCTGCAGTGCCTCCGCCTTTCTGACTCTCAGCCATTATATGGTATGCCAGAGTCGATTTCCCCGCTGCTTCGGCACCGGATATCTCAGTCACCCGTCCCCGCGGCACTCCCCCTATTCCCAGAGCTATGTCCAAAGCCAGTGACCCGGTTGAGATAGCTGCAACAGCTACTTTGGCCTGAGCTTCTCCCAACCGCATGATAGAGCCCTTGCCAAATCGCTTCTCGATCTGGCTAATGGCTGTCTCAAGAACCTTTTCTCTCTCCTCGGTCATACCCTTCCAATATGGATAGAACTATACCTTCATGGTCAAAATGTACCACTTGTTTCCAATGGTATCACATACCACAATGATAAGCAAGTTTGCAAAATATTTTATCTCTGTTCTATAATGGAGAGTACGCGGAGGGGTCGCATAGTGGTCTAGTGCGGCCGCCTGCTAAGCGGTTACCGGGCGAAAACCTGGTCGTGGGTTCGAATCCCACCCCCTCCGCCATTCCCCAAACACTCTCATGATCGAAATAGGAATCGACCCCGTAGCATTTGCCATTGGTGAGATACGATGGTACGGCATTATGGTTGCCCTGGCGGTGGCCACCGGGGTTGCCGTGCCCATTTTGGTGGCACGAAAGGAAGGCCTTGGCATTACCGGTAACCAGGTGCTATCCGTAGCTATCTGGGCGATCCCTGGCGGCATAATAGGCTCCCGGCTGATCCACGTTATAAATAATTGGAGCCACTTCATAGCCAACCCGGCGTCCATTATCGAAGGAGAAGGGCTAGGCATATTCGGCGCTATCCTCGGAGGGACGATTACCGGGGTTATCTACGCCAGAATCGCCGGGATCCCCGTAGGCCGCCTCACCGATGTATGTGCATTTGGCCTCATCCTCGCGCAGGCAGTTGGCCGAATCGGGTGCACCATAAACGGCTGTTGTCATGGGTTCCAGACCTCCTTGCCATGGGGATTTGTGTACACCCATCCCAACACATACTCTGCTTTCCCCGGACAGGCCGTGCACCCGACGCAGGTTTATGAACTCCTATTCGATCTCGTGGTCTTTGGCCTGATCTGGAGTCTAAGACATCGATTTAGAGTGCCCGGCACAATTTATCTGACCTATGTTTCAGCATACTCCTTTGGGCGTTTCTTTATCAGCTTCCTTCGGCTTAACGAGCCTGTGTTGCTGGGATTACAGCAGGCCCAGGTTGTATCACTCCTGGTAATCGTAGTGGCGGTGCCGCTCATGGTTTACCTGTACCGGAAATCGCCGCCGGAACCGGTATCGTAGTTCGTTAGGTATGGGGTAGGCGGGCCGACGTCGGCCCGCCTACCCCACTCGACACGAAGGAGGTGACCTGAATTATGCCAGTAGACTTCAGAGAGGAAACACTGCAATCCAGGATCGTAGAGAAACAGAGCTCAGGGGAGATGGGCGAGAGCACCTATGCCTTCAAACTCCGTTTTGATCCCCTGACAGGTCAGACATGCAGATTGCTGGACTACCGCTACAGGCTCCCGGAAAGGCAGAACTTATCTGATCTCGCTCAGACGACTTCGCAAAGTTGCCCATTCTGCAGGCCCACCGTTAAACAGATCACTCCCAGATTCCCTTCCGATATCGTTCCGGAGGGAGCAATTGAACTGGGTGAGAGCTTTACATTCCCCAATGCCAAACCATATGATGTCTACAGTGCCATTACGGTTATCTCAGGAGACCATTTTATCGCCTTGCCCAACTTCACTTCGGAGCTGATTCACACCGGTTTGCTGGCTTCTCAGGATTACCTGAGGAGAGTGGGGAAGGTAGACTCGCAGGCAAAATACTCTTCCATTACGTGGAATTATATGCCGCCTTCAGGCGGAAGTGTGGTCCATCCCCATCTCCAGTCCAACGCCGGCTATCTCCCTACACAATACCAAAAGCGGATTCTGGAGAACTCACAGCGATATCAACGGGAGAACGGAACAAACTTCTGGAACGACCTCATCAGGCAGGAAAGAGAGTTGGGGAAAAGGTATATTGGATCTACTGGCAACGTCCACTGGATTGCAAGCTTCGCCCCAAAGGCTCTCCTCGTGGATGTTCAGGCGATTTTCGAGGGAAAGGCCTCGATTACTGAACTGTCGAACAGTGACCTGAAGGAGTTCGCCGATGGCTTGGTCAAGGTCTTCTGGTATATGGACGAGAGAAACCTTCAGAGCTTTAACCTCTCTATTTACTCCGGAGAGGATGAAAATAACTTCTGGACACATGCCCGGGTAATATCAAGGTCGTTTTACTACTACTCGCCGATAACCACAAGCGACCGCTTCTTCTACCACGTGCTACATGACGAAGAGATATGTACTCTACCCCCTGAGAATGTTTGTGAGGATTTGAGGGGAATAATGTTCCCAAGCCGCTAGCGTGAGCGTTGTTTGCTGCTTCGTGACCCGCCTGAATCCGCCTGAGGCGGAACCCGATAGTCAGGGGCACCGATGGGGACTACGTTGCTTATTCTCGGGTCCATGAGCCGCGATTTCAATCGAGTGTCAAGTCCCTCCAGTGCGGAGTCGGTTGCCGTAATTACCGTGGGAAGCTTGGAATTATACCTGAAGTTAAGGATCTGGTACAGCTTGTCCCGTGCCCAGTTCGTGGCCGATTCCATTCCCAGGTCATCAAAGATAACAAGCTGGCTGTTCTTTATTTCCTCGATCTTCACTTCCGGGCCAACCTGTGACGAGGTAGGACGCAAGCGGTCAAGTAACTCGGGAACGCTCGCGAAGAGCACGAAAGAGCCATTTGCAATCTGCTCATTGGCTATGGCCACCGCCAGATGCGTCTTGCCTGAGCCAGGAGGGCCTACCAGAACCAGCCAGACCTCAGGTAATTCAGCAAATTGACGTGCCGACTCCAGAGCGGCTTTGAGACTGTCCCTTTGCTGTTTGCTGGCATTCATCCCACGAACATCGAAATTGCTGAAATTCATAGTGTTTCTCATCTCTTCACATAACCCACCAAGGTGGCTCAGCAACTCACCCCCTTGAGGCGCACTCCGAAGCACCAGCTCTTGAGAGAGATCAGGGCTTCTTAGTCGAGATTGCAGTCTTTCATCCAGGCTATCCAAAGAGATCGAGGTAACCACAGTGGGAAGCTGTGCATTAAACCGATGGTTCAGCACCTGGAAAAGCTTCTCCTCGGCCCACTGCGTGCTGCTGTGGGTCCCCAGGTCATCGAGGAAGAGCAACGGGGCACCTTTGACCCTCTCAAAGAATTCATCGTACGTGATATCGCTGCCGGGGCTGAAGGTCGCGCGCAGATGGTCCAGGAAATCGGGAACAATAATCCATAATGCCGCTGTGCCACTATGAATGCATCGGTTGGCGATAGCAGCAGCCATGTGAGTCTTGCCACAACCCGTAGGTCCGGTAAGCACAAGCCATCCCTGCGGGCTCTCAGCAAATTCCTTCGCTTTTTCATAGCACTGTCGAAACCGCTCCTGCTGACTTGGAGAGTTGTCCAGTCCCTCGGGCCGCAAATTGTCAAATGTAAGGCGCGTCAGCGGACCGAGGTTGCTGTACCGTTCCAGCTTTCTCTCTCTCTCGTTGTTGAGCTTCCTCAACGTGCACTCGCACGGGAACGACTTCCCGAAGTCTGGATGGTCCACCGGAACGTCCAGCACTATGCGGCCAATGCCCCCACATATAGGACATTTGCCGGATTCCGGATCATCTCCGCCGGGCAAAGCGCCCGTACTTCCGGAGGTACTCCTCTGGTTCAAGTTCCTTCTTAGTATATTCCCTAGCTGTTCCATCTTCCTTCCCCTGTGCAGCCCAGCGTTCCAGGATTTTACTGACATACCGCCAGCTACGACTATTCGCCCTCGCCGCTTCGTGAAAGGCATCTTCAATCCATGAAGCGGGATACAGGCCCTCAGCCTCCTTCAAGTCCTCGACTATCATGGGGCTCAGGAGGCCAATGTGTTCTTCATAAAGCGAAAAGATATCGGTCTTCTTTTCTGTCGGTGCCGGTTCGACCTGAGGCATTCCGGCAAGCTCGATTTCACCCCTCTGTATTTTGGCCACTGCTCTCTGATCCTGCTCGGTGTTCAGAAAGTAGAGATCCTCCTGAGAACGATCTTGTTCGAGCTTCAAGTGAAGCAAAGTCCCACGATTCACCGCTAAATCCAAACCACGCCTCAATTGCTCCTCCGGATAGTCCTCGCCTTTCATCCCCGCCATAAGTCCCTGATCGCCGCGAAGCTCGCTATAGGTCAGGAATCTCGGGTAACCCTTCTTTCGATAAAGCGCCCAGAAAATGTAGAGAGTCACCTTCAGTTCGGATAAATCATCGATTTCAGGCAGTATAGCACTAAAGAATGGATTAGGAATGGGCGTCCGGTCCACCCTTGACGCAAAGCCCTCGAATCTCTCCGATTCGTTCATAGCAACGTTGGTGCCTCGGAGGTTGTCCTGATATTCTCAAATTTGGTCGTGCGCTTGTCAAAGTGAAGCTCAACCTCTCCGGTAGGACCGTTACGGTGCTTGGCAACTATGATATCCGCCTTACCCTCCGGATATTCCACACCTGGGTTCTGTCTCTCCCATTCCTCCTCTGTGTAGTAAACATCCTCACGATATATGAACAACACGACATCGGCATCCTGCTCTATGGAGCCGCTTTCCCTGAGATCGGAAAGCTGTGGCTTATGAGGCATACGTGTTTCCACAGCACGACTTAACTGTGAGACCGCCAACACGGGCACATCAACATCACGGGCCAGTTCCTTAATCGCCTGCGAGATGTAAGTCATCTCCTGAACCCGGTTGTCAGAACGCTTAGCCGAACGCAACAACTGAATATAATCTATTATGATAAGGTCCAAACCAACCTCACTTTCCAGCCTGCGCACCTTGCTTCTCATGTCCATGTCTCTTAGAAAAGCCGAATCGTCAATGTAAATAGGGGCTTCAGAGAGGGTCTCCAGAGAGGACATAACCGCATCTCGCTGAATATCGCTCAGCTGGTTTAGCCTGAGCATCTGTGTACTTACCCCTGACTCTCCGGAGATAAAGCGATAGGCCAACTCCAGCTTTGACATCTCCACACTGAAGATAGCTACTCTACCACCATAATCGACAGCCACATTTCTCGCGATGTTCGTGACCAGGCTCGTCTTGCCCACGCTCGGTCTGGCAGCCAGAATAACCATGTCCGAGGGATGGAGCCCACCCAGTTTCTTGTCCAGCAATGTGAATCCGGTATTGATCTGGGGTCCGCCTACGCCGGATTCGCCTTCGGCAGACGCAGCAGAGCTGGTTTCCTCAAAGTAGTGATCGAGGATCGTGCTCATGGGAACAAAATTGCTACCTCTCCCCCCATGGCGGATCTGAAACAAAAGTCCCTCTGCCCTATCAAGGGCGGAGTCAACATCCGGCGGGGCTTCATAGCCAATATCAGCGATCTGGCCTGCAGTAGCGATTAGCCCTCTCATTTTGGAGAGGCGGTGCACGATTCCCGCATAGTACTCGACGTGAACGGAGGTGGGGACATTCATTATAAGGTTGCTCAAATAAGCGGAGCCGCCAATGGCCTCGACCTTATCCCGGCGAGCTAGCTCATGCGCAACCGTAATCTGGTTGATGGCCTCATTACGCTCATAGAGGGCAAGACAAGCTTCATAGATCCACTGATTCTTATCACGATAGAAATCGGATGGGCTAACCAAATCAATGGTTTTGAAGATGGCCTCGTTGTCGATAAGAAGAGAACCGAGAACAGCCTCTTCGGCATCCAGATCGCTGGGTGGTGTTCTCTCATCAAACACTGTCTTTACTCCTGAGATGGACCTTTTTTCTGTAGCCGCCCCGCCTATGGCGGAAAGCAATCTCTTTTCCTATTCCTCCCCGCTCTCTCCTGCAGTAGTCTTCTCGGCCCCCTCTTCTTCCGGCTCTACGGTAACGCTTATACTCGCAGTCACATCCTTCGCCAGTTGAAGTTCAACCTTCTCAGTGCCCAGCTTGCGAATAGGTTCATCCAAATTCACCATATTCTTGTCAACATTGTACCCCATACGTTTGAGCTGCTGGGAAATCGCTACACCAGAGACTGAGCCATAAATGCTGTCAGTATTTGACCTGACCTTCTTGGGGAAAACAAGGGAAACACCTTCCAGGGATTCGGCCAGTGCCTGAGCCTCCTTTGTCTCCTCTTCCATCTGCCGGGCTTTCGCACGTTGTTGGGCCTCCACACGCTCCATCTCCCCTCGCGTAGCTACCACCGCGAACCCCTTGGGCAATAGATAGTTCCTCGCGTAGCCGTTTGCTACATCCTTGACCTCGCCACTACTTGCCACGCTGGGCACATCCTGAGTAAAAATAACCTTCATGACCACCTACCTTCGTTGTAAACTTTTTGGCAATTTATCTCACACAATCCCCATACCGACATCATTTGTTCTCATACTTGTCATAAAATACACACTCGGACAACTCTTTCCTGCGTGGGGCCTTTGCTTCCTCAGCCGGATAGCCAACAGGGAGCATCGCCACCACGTCCACATTCTGGGGAACGCCCAGTATCTCGCCTGCCTTCTGTGCATCAAACAGTCCTATTGCAACCGAGCCAAGCCCCAGAGCATGAGCAGCAAGCATCATATTCTGCATCGCCAGGCCCGTATCAAACATATACCAGTCACCTTTGTCCGTAATGGGCTTACCTCCTTCACATCCCGCCTTCCCTTTCTCACCACAGACAACTATAGTCAAAGGACCATTCCTGATCGCCTCGCCTCCAGGGTTACCGGGGCCGGCAGTATCGGCCAGTTTTTCCTTCGTTTCGGCATCGCGTACAACCCCAAACTCCCAGCACTGAGTATTTGCCCAAGAGGGAGCCCAACGCCCGGCTTCCAGAACCGTGGTAATAACTTCTTCCTCTATCGGGTCCGATCTCAGTCTACGAACACTTCTCCTGCTCTTTATAGCTTGTAGCACATCCATGGAATGCCTCCTTCAAGCCCCAAATTGCGAGTCCTGCTCAGTCGCTGATAGTCACATTATACATTGAACAGTATGGTCATGATATCCCCATTCTGTACAATATAATTTTTCCCCTCCATTCGTAAAAGGCCCTTGTGGCGCGCCTCGGTCATACTCCCGATTTGCACTAACTCATTATATCCGATAACCTCAGCGCGGATAAACCCTCTTTCCATATCGGAATGAATTGTGCCTGCAGCTTTCTGAGCAGTTGTTCCCTTTCGGATAGCCCATGCCCTTAATTCGTCGGAAGCGGTAGTAAAGAAAGAGATAAGTCCCAGGAGCTTATAGGAAAGGCCAATGGCCCGATTCAGGCCCGCTTCATTAATGCCCATATCCTCTCGAAACGTCTGTGCCTCTTCATCACTCAGTTGTGCGAGTTCCATCTCCAGTTTGCCACACAGCGCTACCGCATCGGAATGAGGGTACTGAAGTTTATCCCTGAATCCCTCTTCCATCGAGTCGGCCTCAGCGAGCTTTTCCTCTCCTATGTTAAGCAAAACCAGTTGCGGCTTGGCAGTGAGAAACTGGTAATTGCTCAGCGACTTCAACTCCTGTTCGCTCAATTCCTGTCCTCGAATGGGCACGCCTTCTTCCAGACGGGACTTAATCTTCTCCAGCAGCGATTGCTCTTTCAAGTGAGCATCCCTCTCCTGTCCCTTGGCGCCTTTCAATGTATCCTGAATCCTTTTTATTCTCCGTTCGATAATGGCCATATCGGAGAAGGCCAGCTCCATATCCATATTGCCGATATCGCGTTCGGGGTCAACACTACCCTGTATGTGAGGAATGTTCTCGTCCTCGAAGACACGTACTACGTGGATCAGGGCGTCAACCTGGCTCAGCTGACCGAGGAACTCGCCGCCAATTCCTTCCCCCCTCCCAAACCCCACCGGCGCCCCACCAATGTCGGTGTACTTCACCTCAGCAGGAACGGTCTTCTTGGGCTGAAACATCCGGGTAAGTACATCCAGGCGCTCATCCGGCACCTTCACTATCCCATAATTGGGAGCAACAGCGCCGGTAGAGTAAGCAGCAGTCTCCGCACTGCCCCTGGTCAGGGCATTGAAAACGGTGGTCTTTCCGCTTTTAGGAAGTCCCAGAATTCCAAGTTCCATCTAATCAGCACTCCAAAAGACGTTGCTCAGGAGATAAAGGCTTAAGATTTCCCATCCTGCTATGCTAAAATGAATCGTAACCATCCAGCTTCATGGTGAGGAGCTGACAGAGGATAATACATAGAAACATTATATCGCAATCCCTGTCCTGTGAAAATGCTGTACATCCTGCACGGTGAGGACGACTTCTCCATCAAGGAGATGTTTTCCACCATCAAAGATGAATGTGGTGGAATCGATGCACAGGCGGATATCACCTGGTTCGAAGGCAATAAAATGAACCTCAACCAGCTTGTTAACGCCTGCAATAGCGTCTCCTTCCTGTCTCCGAAACGATTGGTGGTGGTCGAGGGGTTATTAGGCCAATTCGAACGGGGAAACAAGCGCCGCCGCGGTCAGTCGATTGACCTGAAGGAATGGGAGGCCCTCCCCGACAGTGTGTCCGGAATGCCTCAGAGTACGATACTGGTCCTGACGGAGGGTAAGATATCCCGGGATAATCCGCTCCTGAAGAAACTGTCGCCGGTCGCTGAGGTCAGGGAATTCCAACCCCTGAGAGGGGATCGCTTGCGGGAATGGGTCCTTTCCCGTGTAACCAGCCGTGGAGGTGACATATCCGACTCCGCCCTGTCCCTCTTAATCGACTTCATAGGAAATAATCTATGGATACTCGCCAACGAAATCGATAAGCTCTGCCTGTACGTGGAAGATCGCCGCATAGAGGAAGCAGATGTCAGATCACTTGTAAGCTACGCCAGGGAATCGAATATCTTCGCCACAGTGGATGCCATTGTACAGAAACGATTGGGGCTAGCATCGCAGTTCCTGCAACAACTCCTGGATGAAGGCACTCCGCCTGCGTATCTGCTTTACATGATAACCAACGAGTTTCGACTGCTGATCCAGGCAAAGCAATTGACTTCTCAAAAGATCCCTAAAAACACTATCGGCAGCAAAATCGGCGAGTTCAAGGATTGGAAGATGGACAAGATATTGAGAAACGCGAGGGGATATTCATTCGAACGGCTGGAGGGGATATATCGTAGACTCCTGGATACTGACCTCTCCATCAAGACAGGGGCAATGGAGGGAGAGCTAGCCCTGCATCTGCTGGTCTCGGATCTCTGTAAATGACAGCGAAGAAGAGGAGGAAAAACATGGCATACGATATCGCGTTGAACAAAGCAAAAGAGGACTTCAAAGGGATCAGCCCATACGTGGCAGCTTCCAAGAGCGGCACCGACTTTTCTGAAGGGAAATTCAGGGTCAAGTTTTTTAACCGGACTTTCCTTGTAAGCCACCCCGAGGCTGAGGTGGAGGAGGAAGGGTCTGAGAAGGAGCCTCCACAGGAGCTTAAAGTGCTTATACTTCACTATATAACACAGGCCGATGGCACGCCTGTGGCCGATAAATGGATTACATATCGCTACCTACCTGGAGCTGAGGTAAGTTCCGACTTCCAAACACGGTTCATGAACCTGACCATAAATCCCTTGCTGAGGGCTTTTGGCAATGATATCGAGGGCTTTAAACGGGGCGCGATCGCGCTTGGAGGAGAAACAATGAACCGTACCGGCGATGCTGCCTTCCGTTTCATGGCCTTTCCAAAGATACCCTTGGCATGTGTCCTTTACCTTGGTGATGAGGAAGTCCAGCCCTCCGTGAGCGTGCTTTTTGACGCTGCTGCTCCCTCGTATTTGCCAACAGAGGACCTCGGGTGGATGGCTACTTACTTCAACACAATGCAGCGGTACAAGACGAAGTAATAACCCACGTTTGTCATTGCGAATCCGCCTTTGGCGGAAAGCAATCTCTATGTAAGGTAAGGTTAGTCTGCTTCTGTCAGCCACCCGAACGCCGCACTGGAAAGACAAAACAACATGAGTCAAACACTTCAGAGAATTTTCGCCGAGGTTCCCCACACCTACGAAGCCCTGAACCACTTCTTGACCTTCGGCCAGGACATACTCTGGCGCAGAAAAGCGGCCAGGGCCGCAGCAGCGGGCGGCAAAGACCTGTGGCTCGACGCCTGCGGTGGAACCGGTGAGATGACCGCATGCCTTGCCCGGCTGGCGGAAGCAGGCACACAGATTGTAGTAGCCGACTTTTCCCTCCCCATGATGAGGAAGGCGCTGGCCAGGCCCGAGGCCGGGCGCGTTGCCTTCACCTCCGCCGATGTCGGACATTTGCCCTTCCGGGACAGTTCCTTCGACGCCCTCACGATCTCCTTTGCCACCCGTAACATAACCACCAGCAGGGAGCATCTGATGGTCTGCCTTCACGAGTTCTATCGCGTCCTCAAGACGGGCGGGAGATTCGTGATGCTGGAAACAAGCCAGCCCAAACACGGACCAATCCGCCGTCTCTTCCATGTATATGTAAGAGTTGTCGTGGCACCTATGGGGCGTCTCATTTCAGGATCGCCATCGGCATACGAGTATCTCTCAAATTCCATGTGCAACTTTTACAGCCCCGAGGAACTGGGAGAAATCCTCAAAGAAGCCGGATTCCGCAATGGTACCTTCAACAGCATGCTCCTGGGCGCAGCTGCCCTTCACGTGGCGACAAAATAAGGTCCTTCATTGCACTGTCACTCCTCCGGGATTTAGCTTGCGTTCGCCCATGCAGCAGTACCACCTCAATTCGTCATTCCGGCGAAAGCCGGAATCCAGCGTTGAAAACCCGCCAAAGGAGGGTCGCAGATCACCTCTTGCGGAAGACAGTTAGAACAAGGCGAATTCTCACTCCACCGCAAACGTACGTGTCAAGTCATTTAACTACCTGACCGAACAAGGTTTTGATTTCTTATGTGGATGTACTTCCTGACCTCCGTTCTTTCCCTGGTATGTTTGGTATAGCTCACTGTATTCAGGAACGGCCCTTCAGGAGAAGAGCCACAATGCTCTACCAGGTCCACTTCCACATTCCCTACCTCAGAGGTATCCCAATCCGTTAACCTTATAGCGATCTTTTGCTTGAGCTGGCTACCTGGCTTGGGGTGTCCCTTCCTATTTTCACGATGCTTTACTTCCTTCTCGCGCCTCAGCTTCCGGTCTATGGTTGCTGAGCTTATCTCCTTCAGCTTCTGCACCGTCTCATCCGAGCAATGAATCTCTCCGAGTTCCCTCAGCCTCTCCACTTCGGTCTCCAAAACCAGTTTGAGCCTCTGACCGCAGGGGTAGCCAAAGATATGCCATACCTCAGCTAGCACTGCTTTAACCTCACCATCATATCGTTGCTCTCTCACCTTGGGTGGCTTGGAATGGGTTCCTTCCCCAGACCACATCTTACCGATCACGCACTTCCTGTTTTGCCCCGTGTTCTGACAGTACTCATCCAGTAACGCCGTCTTCTCCCTTTTGGTTCTAGCTTTGAAGTATCTCTCCCTCAACACTTTCAGATATTCGTTCCTGGCATGCATGTCCATCTTCTCCATCGAGCCGGACCTCCTACTTCAACATAGTCTCCGGCTCTATTTTCTCATTTCCTCCTCTTTGTTTCCCTTGCCGGGCTACTCAAGTGCCCATCCCGATCTCGCTGGTAAGTCAAGGGCCAACCCAAGCCTGAGGCCATTCGCCTCTGCCCGATACCCTTGACTTACTAAGAGATCGGGATATACTGTCTATGCTCGGCAAGGTGCCAAAACTATGCCACATTTCGATGACCTCGTTTTGGGTCAGGTTTTTAATGATTTAACCGCAAGGGTTTCGGTTAGATTTTAGATGATTCAAGTCGGAACATTGACAATTAACATCGAAAGTGCTAGAATTTTAATGCGAATGAGAGTCAATCTCAGCGATATCAATTCTCAAACGGAACGTGCGTCAACGCGTCAGCGGCGCTTGGTCCTTGATGTCTTGCGTGAAGCTGAAGGGCATCTTGATGCCAAAGAGCTTTACAGGAGAGCAGCGGAGAAGGACTCTGGCGTAAGCTTGGCCACCGTTTATCGCAGTTTGCGGCTCTTTAAGGAGCTGGGGTTGGTGGAGGAACAGCATCTGGATCGAGCACAGTGCTATTACGAGATAAGAGGATCGAATGCTCACTATCATATGGTGTGTACTTCTTGTGGCCGGGTGTTAGAGTTCGATAATCCTCTGGTGAGCCAACTGGTAGCTGAGGTTGAACACACTGCCGATTTTGACGTGAGAAAGGTTGTGCTCTATCTTGAGGGATACTGCTCAGAGTGTAAGAGCAAGCAACAACCATCGCAAAAGACAGAGTGAATTTTGGCAATCTTTTGACATCCTAGACATCTCCCCTGTGAATCGTTAAAAGAAAAGGATGGCTTACGCTGATGCAAGTCCTGTCAGTAATTGATCGGTCGCCGATGGATAAAGAGGGCCCCCGAGTAAAGACATTACCTGCGAGAGCTCGTACGTGCTGTCCTGGAAGATACTTTATGGATGGAATCAGGTACTCGGGATGTGAGTACTAATTTGGTCCTGGGAGCAAGAAAATGGTTCCTGAGGCAGAAATCACGGACAACTCGAAGCATATGCTGGAAGAGATGATTGGACCAAGGCATCTGCTTCGTGTGACTGAGGTAAAGCCAAGCCTGCACGAGAAAGCGGTGGGGATTACGACTGACCAGATCTATCGTGTTTCATCTGATAAACCGGACCGCATCCTCTTTGGTCACTTGGGTTTGCCTGCTTCCAGCTCTGTAAGGTGTGTGAAGGTACCGGCTCGCAAAATAACACTGCCGCCGCTTGCTGCCCAGCGCTGTGACCTGGCGAGGAGCGCTCGAGAGACCAATGAGGTAGTGGTGTTTTTGGACACTTCGTCTACCGGTTCGCATGTGAAGGCCATATTGGCCGCTCACATTGGGAATGAATGGTGGGGATTGTATCGGTGGGCGCTTCGTGGGGTGCGCTTGGCCTTCCCCGCCTGGATATCGGAGAGACCTGAACGAGACCGATAGTAAGGGAAGGGGATATTAACATTGGTCGGGAAGGTAAGTGAGGGTAACAATGCCTAAACCTAAGGCGATGGTGGACTTTAACAAGTGCCATCCCGAGAGATGTGATCATGGGCTCTGTGTGGCTGTAGATGCCTGTCAACTGCACGTGCTCCAACAGGAGGCCCCGTATGAACCACCCATGCCCAATCCCAACCTCTGTAAAGGCTGTGGCGACTGTGTCCGCGCTTGTCCATTAAAGGCCATGGTGCTCATGTAGCTCGGGAGCAATGTCATGAAATATGTCTGCTCATACGGGACCAGTGAGGTGGAAGCAAAGACAGACGTTAGTCGAGTACATCAAATACGTGCCCTCCTGAGCGGAGAGCGGAAGGAGGCATCATGGTGCAGGGGAAGGTAGAGGGGGAAAGCTATGGAGAGGAGTATCGTGGAACGACGCTGTCATTGTGGAGTATTGCTTTCGCAAACGGTGAGAGGATCCCAGAGGTCTACACTTTTATGGGAGAGGGGCTATCGCCGCCGCTTGCCTGGAGCGATCCCCCAGAGGGAACGAAGAGCTTTGCCATGATAGTGGATGACCTGGATGAACCGCTGACGGGCATGAACGTTTGGGTCCTGTTTAATATGCCTGCCCACTTGCGTGAGTTGCCATCCAGCTTATGCCACCGAAGCAGGTTTGGCGAAGGGATCATCCAGGGAGTAAACGACCACGGAAGATTCGGCTACGGCGCACCTTGTCCGACCACTGGCCCTCCTCACAGGTACCGGTTCCATCTTTATGCTCTGGATACATATCTGGATATGGAGGCTACAGCGTCCCGGGAGCAGGTACTTGATGCCCTGGAAGGACATATTCTGGCCAAAGGCCAACTTGTGGGCGCATGCGGGAATTGGGATGTTAGTTAAGTACACGGCGACGCAAAGCGATGATAACGTATCCGTTGGCCTCTATAAGGACCAGAGAATTTGAAAGGAGCGTGACACCGTTAACACGGTAAGGGGCAACGTTACACTTCACGATCCTGTCTGTGAAGGATGCCCGAATCAAAGGGGGAGGAAATGATTTCCGGTCGAGAAACGATGCTGGATGACCATGGCAGCGGAAACCCGGACCAGCGCCGGCTTAAGGATAAAATGGTATGCACTGACCTGGACGGCACATTGCTTGGCGATGATCGATCGATGTATGAACTACTGGAGCTTCTTGAGAGGAACAACTTCCTGGTCGTGTTCGATACAGGTAGGGACCTTGGATCAGTGCAGAGGCTTATTG
Source organism: Dehalococcoidia bacterium (assembly GCA_046545575.1). GTDB lineage: Bacteria > Chloroflexota > Dehalococcoidia > SZUA-161 > SpSt-899 > JAGXOF01. The sequence continues at coordinate 7,692 of JBKGZM010000014.1, read as the reverse complement.
AGAGGAAGGGCATTCAGAAGCCGGATGCTCTGATATGTATGGTAGGGACGGAGATATACTTTTCAGACAAGGGCAAGTTTCGTCTGGACCCCCGCTGGAGTGAGATCATATCCGAGGGATGGCATAGAGAGAGGATAGTAGAGCTTATGCGGGACATCCGGGAATTGAGCTGGCAGGACTCAAGGTGGCAGACCGATTTCAAGATAAGCTACTTGCTGAAAGAGAACCAAGAAGCTGTTTTGCAAGAGATCGACCATCGTATGCAGGAAGCTGAACTGGATGTAAAGGTAGTGCACAGTTGCAATCAGTTCCTGGACCTTCTCCCTGGCAGATCGAGCAAGAATGGGGCGCTCCACTACATAACCAAAAGGCTGGGGATCGACAAGGGAGATGTCGTAGTGTGCGGTGATTCCGGCAACGACCTTGAGTTATTTGAGGCGGGATACAGGGGGATAGTCGTAGGGAATGCCTATCCGGAATTAGGGAGCTACACAGGGGACAACGCCTATCACGCTACCCGTGAGTACGCGGCCGGGATAACTGAAGGACTGAGCCGTTTCGGATACTTTAAGAGTGCCGGCATCCTGGCGAGGGACTATACGGTGGAAGGGGCGTTGGCCCGTCATGATGATTTGGGGAGTAAAAACTAGCGCAGTTAAAAGTGGGATCAGCGGATGCTAAGCGAGGAAAGCAATGACGACTGATATAGAGCATAAAGCGAGGCATCAATTCTCGCTGAATGTATTGCCACATGATTTGTGGTTGACGGCCAAAGAGGGAGAGACTATATGGGAAGTATTGAGAGGTGCAGGGGTAAATATAGGTGAATGCGGTGGTTTGGGCAAATGTGGCAAATGCAAGGTCAAGGTCATCTCTGCAATAGGCCCGATTACAAACGAGGAGAAGCACTTTCTCAGCAAGGATGAGATAGAAGAAGGTATCCGCCTCGCTTGCCGCACCACGGTTGACAGGGATTTGGTGGTCTACCTCAGCGAACCTGAATCGGAGGAGGAATTTTCACAGATACTTATAACCGGGTCACGGCCGGTTTTCAATCTCGATCCACTCCTGGATCAAAAAATCATCACCCTTAGCTCCAAAGCCAAGGAGGAGGATTCCAGTTTCGACAGCGTGAAAAACACTTTGGGACCTGCGTATTCCGACCTTAGAGCGTCCCTCCACTGCCTCCGAGCCTTACCTCACATGCTACGTCGCACGCAATTCCGTGGTGCAGCTGTTCTCCATGACAACCAGCTCATAACCTGGCAGGGGCTGGAGCAGATACATTCACTATACGGGCTGAGCTTTGACATCGGCACTACCACTCTGGTTGGCAAGCTCATTAACCTGGTAGACGGAACGGAAGTAGCCGTTGTTTCTCGCCTCAATGGTCAAAGTAAATATGGCACGGATGTGATCAGTCGTCTCCAGTATGTTATGGACTATGAAAACGGTCTGGAGAACCTTTCCCAGATACTCATTGACAACTTGAATCATATTACTCGGCGGCTGTTGAAAACGGTGAACGCTGACGCGGATGATGTTTTTGTCGCTGTTGCTGCAGGTAATACGACTATGCAGCACCTTCTCCTCAAGATGGATCCGTCAGGGCTCGCAGAAGCGCCTTTCGCTCCTGTTGCAACCGAAGGCTTGATCGTAAGGGCACCGGATGTCGGCCTCCAACTTAATCCGGAAGCTGTTGTGTATGTTATGCCAGTTAAGTCGGGATATATCGGCGGGGACCTGGTTTCGGTTATCATTGCCTCAGGCGCCGCTGAGCAGGACGATGAGATCATCCTGGGCATGGATTTTGGAACAAACGGTGAGATATTCCTCGGGAATCGCAAGAGAATGATGACGTGCTCTGCGGCCGCTGGACCTGCCTTGGAAGGAGGCAGAATATCTTATGGGATGATCGCCGCGGCCGGAGCGATTGAGGCCGTCAGTTTTGAGGGTGGAGAACTCCATTATCAGGTCGTTGGCAACATCCGGCCCAAGGGCATCTGTGGAAGCGGCCTGGTGGAATTGGTGGCAGTGTTGTTGGAACTGGGAATCATCGACAGCGAAGGGCTGATTCGCACCCCTGAAGTTGAGGTCGCGGAGAAGTTGAAGTCGCGAGTAGTAAGCAATGGAGAGGGAGCTAACGATTTCATCGTAGCTTTTGCTGAGGAGAGCTTTGATGGTTGGCCGATATACCTCAAGCAGAAAGATATCAGGGAACTTCAACTGGCCAAGGGGGCCATTGCTGCTGGTACAAAGATCTTGATGGATCAAATGGGCATTAGCCCCCAGGACATAGGCAAGGTATATCTTGCAGGAGCACTTGGTAATTATGTTAATCCGCACAGCGCAATGCGCATTGGGCTTGTTCCCGTGGTTGATGCTGCTAATCTCAGTTCGCTGGGCAACGCCGCAAGCACGGGACCTTCAATGGTGCTTCTATCCAAACATTACTGGCAACTGGCCAATAAGCTTATACACTTTATTGAGCACATCGAACTCTCTTCCCGCATTGACTTCAACGAGCAGTTTGTGGAGCAGATAGACTTCCCCGAAGGCAAGATAATGGATGTGTACCTCGGGGAAATAGAGAGGGAGTTGATGGCCAAAATCATGGTCTCGGAGGTCATGACCTCTGAGTTCCCCGTCGTGTCTCCTTCTATGACCCTTGAAGAGTTCCGCGGACAATTGAAGACAACCAATCATCATGGCTTCCCCGTTGTCGACGGCGGAGGGCGGCTGTGCGGTTGCGTGACACTGGCGGACCTGGAAAGCTCGGTGTATGCTGGCAACACTGACCTCACCGTCGCTGATATCGCGACTCAGAATCCGCTGGTAGCTTACCCGAATCAGTCCTTGCACGAGGTGTTGCGAGCCTCTGAGAAAGATTACGGACGCATACCTGTCGTGGATCCGCACGACCATACCCGTCTACTCGGGGTATTGCGCCGGCACGATATCCTGCAGGCGTACCGCGCCAAAGCAGCAAAGGCCAGTAAAGCGAGCGTGGGGACTTAATGACGTTTCCCCACTCCTTGCTATTTGGCCGTTAATAGTCGAGCAATTTAAATCTTGAGCTTGGGGAGATATTTTAGATTTAAACCTTGGAGCAATGAAAGGAGGAGCGAAAAAATGCCAGATAGCGCTTCGTTCGAGAACTGTGCCGTCGTTGCCTGCGGGACACTCACTATGGAGTTGAACCACCTGAAGGATAAGGGGTTCCTCAATGCCGAGAAAATCCTCTATACAACGCCGGGACGCCATGAGGTCCCTCGGGAACTGGAGAGTCAACTTATAAAACAAATCGCCGCCGCCAAGGAGTTTGCTTCCAACATCATCATCGTGTACGGTGGTAAGTTCTGTTACATCAACGTCGATAATCCCTACCGCACTATCGATACCATAATCGAGGAGCAGGTCAGCCCCGGAGTGAAGATTTCAAGAATACAGGCTACCCATTGTATGGATATGCTGGCCAGTGAAAAAGAAAGGAATGAAATAGGCGAAGGGGAAGACATCTACTGGCTTACTCCGGGATGGATAAGGTACAGCGAGTACGTCTATCAGGGGTGGGATAAAGGAATGGCAAATGAGAATTTCCCCAAGCATACGGGAGGGGCCATCGTGCTCGATGGGATAGGATACTATGACAAACTCATGGAGGAGCAGCCGGAGAAGATACTGGAGTTGTCTGATTGGATGGGGATTCCCATAGACTCCCGCAACGTCTCGCTGGATCGATTTAAGAATCTGCTTGCAGACGCGATTCCGGCCTGATGAGTGTGTTGAGGATTTGAAGGACAAGCGAGTACAGCAGATCGAGCTGAGAGGGGGTGATGATATCGGACATATGTAGGGTTCAAATGCTCAGGAGCGGTATATAGTCGGTGGCTTGCCTCTGAGAATAGGGGCTGGCAATGTGAGAAAGGAGGATTATAATGGAGGAAAAAGATGTTGTTATTGTGGGTGGAGGGCCTGCGGGCCTTGCCTCAGCGATCTACACGCAACCAGACGGGTGGAGCACTTTGGTCCTCGAATCGAGCTGGATAGGGGGACAGGGTGCCATAGCTTATACAGTAGCTAACTATCCCGGATTCCTGCCAGGTGATGGTGAAGTATTGACCGAGAACATGAAAAAGCAGGTTACCTCACCACCACCTGCCGGAGTCGGTGCGGAGTGCAGGGAAGAGACCGTACTGTCCATTGATGCCGACAAGAAGACCGTGACCACGGATAAGAACCAGTCCCAGGCAGGGGTTATCATATTGGCTACCGGTAGCACTATGCAGAAGCTCGGCGCGCCGGGCGAGGACAAATTTGTAGGGAAAGGTGTCTCGTACTACGCCAAGCGGGATTATGACAAGTTCAACGGTAAAAGGGTGATCGTTGTCGGCGGCGGCAATACCACGGCCAAGAGCGCTCTGGTAGCCAAGAATGAGGGCAAAGCCAAAGAGGTTATCCTCATACATCGGAGGGATTCGCTAAGGGCATATCCTGCCATGGTCAAGAGGGTGCAGAACGAAGGCGTCCAGATATGGTATAATACCGAGATAAGAGAGATAAAAGGTGATGACGTAGTCAGGGGAGCCACGATCTTGAACAACAAGACCGGGGAGCAGAAGGAAGTTGAGGTTGACTGGATAGTTATGTGTGTGGGCACTGAGGTTAATACCAAATTGGCACAGGAGACAGGACTTGAGATGCAGGGACCGATAGTGAAGGTTGATGGACAGATGATGACCAGTAAGCCAGGGGTCTTCGCCTGCGGAGAGATCACTGGCATCCACAACCATCTCATCAATGCTGCTGCGGATGGAGCATCGGCGGGCATGGCTGCCAGTGAGTATCTGGCTCTGGAGAAGGTAAAGCGAGGGGAAACATTTGAGGGCGCAAAGAACGGCAAATATGTGGATGAGTATCAGCGCATGGTAAAATAGTGTTATAAAAAGGAAAGGAGGCGCCGATGATCAATTTGACCATCGATGGACAACAGGTGAAAGCGTTCGAGGGGCAGACTATTCTGGAAGCGGCAAGAGGAAGGGAGGGTGTCGGTAAAATCCCAACTCTCTGCCATAGTTTTATCCAATCACATCTCAGGGCGGCAAAACCATGCCGGGTTTGTGTGGTGGAATTAACGGAGGGCGAGAAGACGAGATATCCCTTTGCGTGCATGACCCCGGTCAAGGAAGGCATGGTGGTAAACACCAATACCGATGAAGTGCAAAAGAGGCGGAAAGAAGCGGTAGAACGCCTTCTTCAAATAAGCTCTGTACAGAGGCTCCTTGACCTGGCAGAGGAAGTGGGGGTTGATACCTCCAAACTTACGCTGGGTGAAGATGAATGCATCGTTTGTGGCATGTGTGAGCGGGCCTGCAAGGACCCCAGGGGTCCCGGGACCAGCGCAATCAGCCTGGTGAAAACGGACAGCGTTTCCTATTATGAAGTTTCTGATGATTGTTTCGGATGTGGTGACTGCGTCACCGCCTGCCCGCTGGGAACAGCGGATATCAGGGAGAAGGCGATAATCCCGAAGCCGAAGGCTGCGCAGGCTGCGTAAAAAGCTGCCAGTGGAACTACCAGGGAAATAACACCGCAACCACGTACGTGGTTGCGGATGTGTGTTGGAGACATTTGACAAGCGGCGAGAGCACAGCAGCCTGCTCAACGCGTTGAGCAGGCTGCTAAAGTTTGTTATGCACCTTTAGGGCGCAAAGTTGAATTTAAGAGGCTTTTGGGAATGAGCTGAGGTCAAGGGAGAGTGCCCCTTGGTGTCCCTTGCAATCAGTTGTTGGCTGGACTGAAAGGGAATCAGATTTACGCGGAATAAAACTTCAGCTTTTCCTCCGCTAGGCTCTTGATTCGGGTGATCTCTGGATCATCGAAGTGTCCCTTTTCGCAAAGCTCCAAGAAATGTTTTAGCTTGCTAGATGTGGATGCTTTCTCAATAAGGCCTTTCAGTGTTCCCACTTGATCATTCGTTTTTGATAAGCTTGCCAGTTGTTTTATTACTTGAGAGCAAATAAGCAGAAGATGCCAATAGTCCGTGTCAGCAACGATTCCAAACTCTCCTCTGTGGACAATTGCAGATCGCTTTTCATAAAGGGCTAGTATTCCTGGTGGGGCCCAAGGTAAGCCAATCAACCATTGGTTTAATGCTATTGCCTCCCCCTTATTTCCGCCTGTGTAGTTGGGTAATAGCAGCACTTCAAGCGCAATACACAAACACACTGCCTTTTGATCCAGATTCGGTACAGTGATAGCTAGATTCACCCATTCAATAGCACGATGCAAGTGGTTTGCTATATCAACCGGAACCGTATCTTGGACGATATGTTGCCATGCGTCTTCGGTGGCTAATTGCTTTTCAATTGAAGGGCCCATGTCAACGATAAGAGGACGCCTAAAGCCGCCATGAAAACTTTCAGAAAAGGGCATCCTTGTTTCTGTATCAGGTTCAGCTACAGCTATATACTGGCCAAATTCCCAGTAAAACATGTCCTCCCTGAAATGTTTGAGATTCTGGCTAAGGGCGATCAACTTGGTCAGATTTATGGCCCTTGTCACTTTTCTAAGACCAGCTTCAAATACCCTGTCGATGGAGGAGACTTCAACTGTTGTGTGAGCAATAGTCTTTCCAGGCCACTCATTTATTGTGCCAGCTTCATAAAACTGGCCAACAAGTTGGTTCATATTGTTCTCTGTTGCCTTCACTATATGCACGTCGCTAAAAGAAAACTGATGCTCACCTACATCGAGATTACAGATTTCGTAAATGACGATGAATGGCTTTAGTGGTAGTTTGGCAGTTTCTGCAAATTCATCGATTTTGGCTTGAAGTTGAGACTTGGATTGAAAAAGACTTCGTTGCATCACGACTTCTGCAAAGAGGTGCCATAGTTTGTCATTCAGTTGAGATAGACCAATATGAGCTGGGACTAGCTCTTGGCTCAGGGAGATAAGAGTCTTGAAATATTTATCACGAATTGACGGAAAATCTAGAAACGTCTTTTCCCAGCTAGGAGGGATCGACCGAGAGTGCAAATACGACTCAAGTTTCTCTTGGCCTTGATACATGATGCCTGCTTTGAGTAATTCCTTGATCTCAGTGTTTGACTTCAAAGCCACCATCACAACTTTCCTTTCCTAAGGTATCGTAAAAGTATGGAATAGGGTCAAATCGCCCTTCTTTAAAGCTTGTCCAGCTAACGTATATTAGACTACCCCGCATAAAACGTGGCTCCGCGTTTTTGCTTCGCCTGAATGCCTGTCCGCAGGACTTGATGTAGCCATTTTATTACTATTGCGGGTCTCATGCAAGGGGAGAAGGGACAGTCAATTGGTCGGCCCCAAAAACATCTTCTACTGCCCCACCAGCCCACTCAGTAAATCCAGATAGAATGTTCCGTATTCCATTGATGGCTCGATCTCGGAACCCTCGTGCCATTCGTTGAAGGTCTGAATGTTAACCATGTTGTGAACGCCGTCGAGATTGTCCATCGCAATTCCCCATGATTGTCGTAACGTATCACCGCTCTCTCTGGGGATTGGAGTATTCCATCGGTCATCGTACCCCACTATCACGGGCGGGATAAAACCCATGTCGTGTTTCAGGGCTTCCTCGCGGTACTCAGCGATCCTACGTTGTATTTCGGAGGGAAAGAACTGGTCACGCTGCGGGTCCTGGGTACATTC
>JBKGZM010000013.1:0-37746 GCA_046545575.1 Dehalococcoidia bacterium | reverse complement strand
AGATATCCTGGCCTACATGATTCGTCCCCAGCCAGTGGGTAAGGGAAGGAGCTTCGAATTCCGAAGCAGTCTGGCCAGCAGGGTCGTATTGCGATAGAAAAGGCGCAAAGAGGGCTATTGCGACCATCAGCAGTATGACTCCCACACCAAATATCCCGGGCCTGCTCTTCTTCAGTTCTTCTTTGGGATCAACGTGCATAGCTTACCCTCGGATCGAGTTTCACATAGATAAGATCGATCAGGAAATTGGCTATCAACACCACAAGTGCGACTACAAGCAGTATCCCCTGAAGAACGGGGTAATCGCGGGCTATCAAGGCGTTATAGGCCAGATACCCCAATCCCGGATAGGAAAATACCATCTCCACAAAGAACGTCCCGGTAACGAGTCTCGCCAACCATATGCCTGTCCTCGTCACTACAGGAAGCATGGAATTCCTCCCCGCATGCGAGTACCGTATTCGAGCGTCTGTGAGGCCCTTGGCCTTAGCAGTCAGTATATATGGCTCGCGGATAACACCGATCATCGTATTGCGCGTCAGGAGATACCCTCCACCAATATGACACAGAGTCAGGGCAAGAAGCGGCAAACACAGGTGCTTCAAAACATCCAGCACCAGCGCCAGGCCCGATAAATCGGAATAGGGAGTCAGAGCCCCCGATAAAGGAAATATCCCCAAGGTCACTCCGAAAAAGAGGAGGAATAACATTCCCAGGAAGAAATCGGGGAATCCTCCCAGTGTCATCAATCCCGTAAGCAGAGATCTATCGAGTCTCTTCTCGCGCCGCCAGGCCGACTCTATGCCCAGGATTATTCCCAAACCGGTAGAGAGCACGAGGGCTGATCCCACCAGGAGAATAGTCCAGGGTAACCTTCCCGCAACCACCGAGCTTACCGGCGCATTATAGTAGTAAGAGTACCCCCAATCACCCTGTATCAATCCCCGGAAATACGCTCCAATTTGCTCCCAGAGCGGCTCATCGAGGGCAAACCTCTCGACCAGATGCTCCTTGAGTTCAGGAGTCATCTGCACAAGGGCATCCTCTCCGTAAATGGCCATCAGCGGGTCCCCGGGCATCATTCTGGGCAGCAGGAAATTGATGGCCAGAATAATAACAAGTGCCACCAGATATGTTATGAGGTTCCACCTGCTCAATAATTTGCCGGTTTGGTGCATTATCACTATCTCACAAACGCCAGCTTATTCAAAGGAACAGGAATACCAGCAGCAACACCACTGCTGGTGTAGAATAGATCTACCTCGCCATTATGTGCCCAATACCAGTTTGGATAATAGAGAGTCAAAGCGGGGAGTTCCTCAGCATAGACTTCCTGGACCTGAGCTACCAGATCTTTCCTTTTTGAATGGTCCATCTCCTGAAGCTGTGCCTGCAGAAGCTGGTTAAGCTCCTTGCTTTCTGTATACCTGGCGCTGTTGAAGCCTTTGCCAGTTATTACCTTGTTGAGTATGGACGGCTCATAGAGTCCACCATGACCGTACACAGAGAGATCGAATTCCCAGGCCTCGACCCTGGCATCAAGCGACTTGGCTTCAAGGCTTCGAAGGGCCACAGTTACGCCGATTTTCTCTAACTCTTTTTCAATGAACTCGGCGACATCAGGAAACGGAGCCCTTGGCGAAGTGAGCAATTCCAGTTCAAGTGGCTCGCCGTCTTTTGTGAAGGAGTCATCGCTGTATTTATAGCCCAATTCTTTAAGGAGCTCTTTAGCTTTTTCAGGATCATAGTCATACTGTTTGATATCAGAGTTGTACCATTCACTATCAGGTGGCACCATACCGGCACTGCCGGGCGTCGCATAGCCTCTCAACACAGTCTCCACCAGAGATTCCCTATCTATCGCATAGGCAAGAGCATGGCGGAATTCCTTGTTTGAAAGCGGAGCATCCTTATGATTGAGCATGAGCTTGGCATTCCAGCCACAAGGTGCCTGAATTGCCGTGAAGTCCTCCGACTGCATTTCCTGCACAAGTTCAGCCGGGATATCGCCGGCATCGACCTCGCCCTGCTTAAGGGCGGCAGGGATCATCTGCTGGTTCACCTTCACGAACTTCAACTTATCCACGGAAGGCTCGCCCAGATAATAGTTTTTATATGCCTTGTAGAGATATGTGCCATGTTCCTTGCTGTAATTAACAAGCTTGTAAGGTCCGGTTCCTACCACCGCTTCAGGCCCGCTGAATTCCTCCGGCTTCTCCACGTCGCTCCAGATGTGCTCAGGAAGGATGGCAAGTGTTCCGGCAACGTCGTTGAGAAAAGCGGCATATGGCTGTTCGAGGAAGAGCTTAACGGTATAATTATCCAACGCCTGAGCCTTTTCTATTCCGCTGGGCCCCTGCAATGTCACAAAGGGCAACGGGTGTTCCTCGACATAGTTTATGGTAAACACGACATCCTCAGCATTAAACTCCTCACCATCGTGCCATGTGACACCTTCCCGGAGATTGAAGACATAAGCGTTCTCCGACTCAAGATATTCCCAACTCTCGGCCAAAGCCGGCACAAATTCTGACTTATCCTTCCATACCAGGGTATCGAAGATGAAGCTCATTCGGATGTATCCAGGTCCCCTCGAGTAGTGAGTGTAAGGAGAGGGATATCCCCAGTCACCCGTAGTATCAGCAATTGTATATGTTACAGGTGTCTCCGTCGTTTCCTCCGGCCCCGTCGTTCCTTCAGTCTGGGTGGTACATCCTCCCATCAACATCGTTCCCACAGTAATGATCAGGATAAGGCCCGTTAGCATAGCCGCTCTTAGAATTTTCCTGTACATCGCTTTGCTGTCCACTTTTTCTCCTTTCTTAATTTCATGTAATGGTTTCCCACCTTACCCGAGTATATGCAACGAGTTGCAAATAGGAAGCAAAAAATTTTTTACCTCTATTATGTCAACTAGCACTCCGCTCTACATGGATTCCATCCCCCACAAGTTCGTAATACTCCTGCCCGGAACAGGGTATACAGACGGGCTTACCCTGAATCAACCGTGCTCGCGGCTCCATTATGCTTTCCCCACATATGGAGCATGTCACGCTCCCAAACATGCGAGCGTATCCCGGAATGTCCGCTGTCACCGTCTTCACATCCAGGAGTTCCTCATCAGGCACCTCCAACATGTTGAAGGAAGCCTTCCTCCACAGCTCCATCAGCCTGGACTGGTCATATGCATTGCCATTACGTTCCGTTACTACCTTCCGGAACAACTCCATAGCCTCCGGCTCGCGCTGTTCCAGGAAGCCGCTGCCCACGTTAATCGAGACCCTCACCCCCTGGCCGTCTCTCCTTGCCACAGTAACAGCGGTCTTACCATAGTCGCGATATATCAATCCGTTATTCCCAAACGTACACCCGGTGACGAACTGAATGCCATCGCTGAAGCAGCTATTCGTCTCAACGATAGCGACGATCTCCTCCATGCCGATAGAATGGGCCTCCAGATCCCTTACAGCCCGATAGCCCGCTCTCACACCGAAAGCAAGTCCGGGGCAATAATGTCCGTGAATCTCCCCTGCCCTCTCCAGAAGCCACTGGAGATCGCCTGCAGCAGTCCTGTCCTTTATCTCTTCGCGGGGATTTCGGACTGCCTCATTCACCATTTCCACTCCCTTCCAGCAAAGATAACAACCCCTGCTTATTCTCCCTGTACTCCTCATGAAATAGAGGAGGACACTGGGTTAAATCCGCTTTTCCATCCCTTAAAGCTGAAGCAAAGGCAAAACAGGTGGGATAGCCACACTCCTTACAATTCGTCCTGGGTAAAAGCTTGTAGATGTCCAATACATTAGGTGGGGTTACACTAGGTTCAAAATCGGGCTCGATTCCATCTCGCCTGGACCAGATGTCGTTGACAACTCCTACAATATAGTTTGCCAACCGCTGGCCTTTCTCCCTATCCTCAACCGGCCCGATGTCGATTTGATGAGGCCGAAATGCATACTTACCGTTCTCATCCTGCCACAGCACAACCTGTCCATTGGGATTATAATCGGCCCCCTCTAACTCGGCGTTCAAATACGGCAGTACCTCGCTGATATCATCCTTCAGTGTCGCTACCGCTCTCCAGAATGAAGCACCGGGAAAACATCCCGGCTCAACCATCCGTAGTTCAAAGTCACGAATCAGCAGATCTCTAACCATAGCCGCCATGCTCACCTCCTGAATCCTCTTTCACAAACCCACCGGGCGTAACTTATTGCAACTGGTTGCAATAACACCGTAACAAAAAACTATTTACATGTCAAGCAGTATCCATGGAGCACGAGATGCCGTATATCAGGCATAAAGTTGTACTTCTCAATGATGGCTTTCTTCAGAGGATCAAGCATTTCCTCATCTATATCCAATACCCTACCGCACCTCTGACAGACAAGGTGATGATGATGGCCCTTATCCACATGATGGTAGCAGAGTCTGCCCTGGCCAAGGTCCGTCTCGTCTACCAACCCCAACCTCTTAAGAAGCTCCAGGGTCCGATAAACAGTTGACTTATTGACTTTCGGATACCTGGCCCGCACCTCGGCAAGTATTTCCTCTGCACTGATATGCTTATCAGCCTGGTGCAAAACGTCCAGTATCAGAGACCTCTGTGGAGTCAGGCGATACCCTTTTTCCTTCAAAGCTTCATGACAGCTCATTGTCTTACTTCCTGCACCTGACCTTCCAGGACCACCCTGGAATTCATAAAGTCGATTTCCTTAATTTTCCCATGCACCTCCTTCTCCTCGCCGAAAAGGCTGGTTAACCGCAACTTATCACCTTCAATAGTCAATCGAGCCACATCCTCCAGGACAGGGCTTGCTTCATCTTCGCCAAAGTATGCTCTTGCTAAGCACATATTTACCTCCTTCAGCCTGTTACAAAGTCAGCAACCAACTCCCCTAAGACTTCAGTTCCTCCAGAGCCTTAGCAAGAAACTCATTTGCCTCATCGAGTTGATTTGCCGCCATCTTTATGTTATCACACACCACCTGTTCACTTAAGTTTTTAGCTTTCTCAGCCCATTCACGAAACTCATCAGCATGCTCCTTGTTATGTTCGATCCAGTGATCAAGCAGCACCTTTAATTTTTCTTTCTCTTGTTCGCTCACAATAACCCTCCTTTACACAGTGTATAATCAGACTCCATCCTATTGTGCGTGATTTACATGTATGGCGTCAATCCTTAGCGCCCAACTGTTGTCTATTTATACTCTACAAGATACAATAATGACATAGATTTGGAAACTATGACTGCAGAAAGACCGTTACTACTTCTCTTTGATGGGCATGCGCTTATTCACCGTGCCTTCCATGCCCTGCCGCCCCTGGCGACCAGGGATGGTCAGCCGACCGGTGCGGTATTCGGGTTTTGCAGCATGCTTCTGAAAACATTACAGGAACTCCAGCCTACGCACTGCGCCGTCGCGTTTGATACCGCCGTTCCGACCTTCAGACACGAGCAGTTCGAGGACTACAAAGCCCAGCGTCCCAAGGCTCCCGATGAGCTTACCGCACAGTTCGTGCCAGTCCGCGAACTGGTAGAAGCGTTTAACCTTCCTATCTTCGAGATGGAAGGCTTCGAGGCCGATGACATCCTGGGAACTCTTAGCAAACAGTCTCAAGAACAAGGGATTGAAGCCATCGTCATCACAGGCGATACGGATATGTTGCAAATAACTTCCCGCGGAGTCCGCGTGGTTCTACCGCAGCCCAGGGGCTCATTCAGCGACCTCAAAATCTATGACGAACAGGCCGTGCAGGAGCGATACGGACTGGAAGCTAGGCAGTTGCCCGACTTGAAAGGACTTGAGGGAGATGCCTCGGACAACATTCCCGGAGTTCCCGGAGTAGGTAAGAAGTCCGCTGCCAAGCTCATTCAGCAATTCGGCAGCGTGGAAGGAATATACGAACGAATCGAAGAAGTAAGTCCCCCGAAACTTCAGGACACCCTTCGCTCGCATGAGGAAAGCCTTCGCCAGAGCAAAGATTTGGCCACTATCGTTACCGATGTGCCCGTCACACTAAATCTCAAAGAGTGCGAGATCGGAAGCTATGACCGCGATAAGGTAATCGAGATATTTCGCAGGCTCGAATTCCACAAACTTCTGGACAAACTTCCCGAGACAGAAGCCAAAGACAAAGAGGAGTCTGCTCCAGCTACTGAAAGTAAAGCACCTGTACAGTACAACGTCGTCGACAGCTCGGAAGCACTCAATGAGCTAGCAGAAGAAATCTCCAATGCCAGAGCGTTCGCAGTGGATACCGAGACCACCGGCACCGATCCCAGATACGCATCACTGGTAGGCATCTCGCTCTCAATTGAACGGGGAAAGGGGTGGTACATCCCGGTCGGCCATGAGGGACACAGGTACCAGCTTCCCCTCTCCGATGTTCTGGACAAACTGGGGTCGATTCTCGCAGACTCAAAGCGTAATAAAATAGCTCATAACGCCAAGTATGATATGAACGTGCTCACCAGGCATGGTTTTCATTTCAATAATATCGACTTTGATACCATGATCGCCGCCCACCTCATAGGGGAGAAGGCATTGGGGCTGAAAGAGCTGACGTTCAACAAGCTGGGCGAGGAGATGACCCCCATAAGCCATCTCATTGGCACAGGCACCAAACAGATATCAATGGCCAAGGTTGATATCGACAAAGCCGCAGAGTATGCCTGCGCGGATGCTGATATGACCTTCAGGCTCCACTCAGTTTTGGAAGAAGAGTTGAAAACCCAGCTTGTCTGGCAGCTTTTCACCCACGTCGAGATACCACTGGTCCCGGTGCTGCACCGCATGGAGAGGAATGGAATATCTCTGGATACCGGATTTCTCCATGATATGTCGAAAGAGCTTATTCAAGAAATGGAGGGAATCGAGGGGGAGATCTACAGCTGGGTTGGGCACAAGTTCAATATCAACTCACCACAACAACTGGGGAAGGTCCTCTTCGAAGAGCTGAGGCTGCCACCGGCTCGCAAGACCAAAAGCGGGTACTCCACGGACGTCTCGGTATTGGAAACGATCCGGGATGCTCATCCAGTTGTCAAATATGTAATCGACTACAGGCAGCTCTTTAAGCTGAAATCAACCTATGTCGATGCACTTCCCGACCTCGTAGATCCAGATACCGGGAGAATCCACACTAATTTCAATCAGACGGCCACCGCAACCGGGCGCCTGTCCTCCAGCGACCCTAACCTCCAGAACATACCTGTCCGCAGCGACGTGGGAGGTCACATAAGACAAGCGTTTATCACGCCTGATGATGGACATTTGTTGATGAGCGCGGACTACTCCCAGATAGAGCTTCGCATAATGGCACATCTTTCACAGGATCCCGACCTTCTTCGCGCCTTCGCCAACGACGAGGACATACATACCATCACAGCTGCTCAAGTCTTCGGGATAGACAAATCCGCTGTCACATCAGATATGAGGAGAGTAGCCAAAACGGTTAATTTCGGGGTCATCTATGGAATGAGTAGCTATGGATTGGAACAGGCCACTGACCTCTCCCGTGAGCAAGCAGACAAATTCATACATGCCTACTTTGAAAAATACAGCGCCGTCATGGATTATGTCAACTCAACTAAACAGCATGCTCAGGAGAACGGATACGTTCAAACGATCCTGGGAAGAAGGCGTTACATCCCGGAGATAAAATCCTCGAACTATCAGGCACGGCAGGCAGCTGAGCGGATGGCCATAAATATGCCCGTCCAGGGTACTTCTGCGGACCTCATCAAGCTAGCAATGGTTAAAATGCAGCAGGAAATGGACGCCCGCAAGCTCAAAAGCAAAATGGTTCTACAGGTCCACGATGAACTTCTGTTCGAGGTGCCTCGAGAAGAAATCGAGGAAATGAAGGAGCTCGTTCAGGATGTAATGACCCAGAAGGTCAGAGAGCTCGTTCAAGAAGTGACACCTGAGGCCAGACCATTGACCGTACCACTGACCGTGGAAATCAACACGGGAGAAACCTGGGGGGAAATTAAATAACATATATTCACAAATAGCCCCATTACCTTGTATAATTGATGTGCACTAAAGGGGACATGACTGAGAGTCAATGGCTCTCAGTTTTTTTGATTGGCAATTCAGAAGCGTGGAACCCTCAAAAATCATGGTTAAATACTTTTGAATCGGGAGGAAAGGGAAATGCCAGAAGAAAAGGTATTGCTAACGGCGGAGGGACTGGAGAAACTCAAATCTGAACTGGAAAACCTGCTTAGTACCAGGCGTCCGCAGGTACTGGAGAAGCTGCAGCGCTCAAAGGAATTGAGCGACACAGTAGACAACGCCGAATACGAGGAGGCAAAGAACGAACAAGCCTTCCTGGAAGGTCGAATCAAGACCGTGGAGAAAATGATCAGAAACGCCGAGGTGGTCTCAAGTGAGAAGGCGCGTCGTCCTTCCCGTGTAGAGTTTGGCACGACAGTCACAGTGCTGAACCAGAACGGTGAAGAGAAGGAATATACCATCGTCGGGAAAGCTGAGACAGATCCCAAGGACGGAAAAATATCACATGAGTCTCCTGTGGGAAAGGCCCTGCTGGGCAAGCATGTCGGCGACGAGGTAGACGTAGAGGTTCCCAGGGGCACGATAAAGTTTCGCGTGCTGGCTATATATAACAAGAAAAGGTAAAAAGGACGAAAGGAATTATGTCGGAAAAATATATCCTGAATGGGAGTGAAGGAGTGGATGACCTGACACAAACCCGCCTTGAAAAGCTCCAGAGGATAAAGGCCCAGGGGCTAAACCCATACCCCAGTCGATATAGACCGACTCACACCGCGCAAGAGGCCCTCACGCTCTATGAGCAGAATGGCACGGATAACACTGTAGAGGTTTCAGTTGCCGGACGAATCACGGCCACACGTGTCATGGGCAAGGCCGCCTTCATAGACATAAGGGACGGCTCGGGCAGGATCCAGGCCCACTTTCGCAAGGATTCACTGGGAGAAGACAAATATAACCTGCTTCGTGATCTGGACATCGGGGATTTTATCGGTGTCGAGGGGACGCTGTTTAAAACCCGCACCGGAGAGATCACCGTGAGCGTCAAGGATTTTACACTTCTCTCAAAATCACTGCGCCCTTTGCCGGAGAAATGGCACGGGCTGACCGATCCCGAGAAGCGCTATAGACAACGGTACCTTGACCTAATCTCCAACGAGGAGGTGCGAAACATATTCCACATACGCAGCCGGACAGTCTCAGCCATGCGAAGATTTCTCGAGGGACGCGGATTCGTAGAAGTGGAAACGCCCATTCTGCAGCCGGTGGCTGCCGGGGCACTGGCCAAACCCTTTGCCACCCACCATCATTCCCTCGACCGCAACCTCTACCTGCGCATCGCCACTGAACTGCACCTCAAGCGACTCATCATCGGTGGTTTTGACAAGGTCTTCGAAATAGGCCGCGTGTTCCGCAATGAAGGCATCTCCATAAAGCACAACCCTGAGTTCACCACCATGGAAAGCTACGAGGCCTACGCGGATTACAACGATGTCATGGAAATGGTGGAACAAATGGTCTCGTTTATCACCAGGGAAGTCCTCGGCTCAGCAAAGGTAAATTTCGGTTCAACTGCAATAGACTTCTCACCGCCGTGGCCCCGTATCACATTGCGAGAGGCGATAAAGCAGGAAACGAACATAGACTACGAAGAGTGTCCCGATGCCAAAACACTTCAGGAAGCGATGAGATCCGCCTCTGGCGGACAGGTCTGGGATGTGCTGAGAGAGGACATAGGAGACTCTGCAAAACTCGATACGACCTCGCGGGGGAAACTTATCGATGGACTTCTCTCGAATTTTGTTGAACCCAAGCTGATTCAGCCCACTTTCATCATCGACTATCCGGAGGAGCTCTCTCCCCTTGCCAAGAGAAAACCGGGAAGCGAACACATCGTCGAGCGCTTCGAAGCGTTTGCCGGAGGAATGGAAATCGCCAATGCTTTCAGTGAGCTCAATGACCCTCTGGAGCAGCGGGCGCGCTTCGAGGATCAGGAAAGAATGCGAACTGAATTCGGGGACGAAGAGGTGGAGAGGACGGATGCTGATTTTCTCACGGCCCTTGAATATGGCATGCCGCCGACCGGCGGCCTGGGAGTTGGAATCGACCGGCTGGTAATGCTGCTTACGGGGCAAGAGTCAATCAGGGAAGTTATCCTCTTTCCCCAATTAAGGGCTGTCGAAAGGTAGAGAATCATGATTAGCATACAGTTTATTCGCCAGAATCCCGAAGTCATCAGAGAGGCAATGGATAAGCGTAATGACACTGCGCCTGTGGATGAAGTCCTTCGCCTGGACAGCGATCAGCGCAAGCTCCAGCAGGAAATCGATGAACTCAGAGCCCGGCGCAACAAGGTAAGCAAAGAGATAGGCAAGACAAAGGAGAAGCCCCCCGAGATGATCGAGGAAATGCGCCAGGTAGGCGACCGCATAAAGTCGCTGGAGCAGCAAGCCTCCGAGATTTCCGGGCAGCTCACCGATTTGCTTCTTCGCATCCCCAACATCCCGCAGGACAGCGTTCCTGTTGGCAAGGATGAAAGCGACAACATAGTTGTGCGATCATGGGGCGAGATACCTCAGTTCGATTTCCAGGTGCGTCCTCACTGGGAACTGGGCGAGTCACTGGGTATAATCGACTTCGAACGCGGGACAAAGCTCTCAGGTTCCCGGTTCTACGTACTCAGAGGTTTAGGGGCCCGACTCCAGCGAGCACTTATCAATTTCATGCTCGATATTCACATCAACGAGTACGGCTATAGCGAGGTTTATCCTCCGTTTATGGTCAAGCGGGAGTGTATGGTCGGCTCGGGCAACCTTCCCAAATTCGGGGAAAACCTTTACCACGATCAAGAAGAGGATTTCTGGTTCATTCCCACTGCCGAGGTCCCTCTTACCAACCTGTATCGGGATGAGATACTTGATCCAGGTACACTGCCCATCTATCACGTTGCCTATACTGCATGTTTCCGGCGTGAGAAGATGTCAGCAGGAAAGGATGTTCGCGGAATAAAGCGCGGGCACCAGTTCGACAAGGTGGAACTCTACAAGTTCTGTGAGCCAGAGACCTCCAACGATGAACTGGAGAAGATGGTAGAGGCCGCGGAGGCAATTTGCCGGAAGCTCGAACTCCCGTACAGGATATTGGAGCTATGCACCGCCGATCTGGGATTCCCCTCCTCCAAGTCCTACGATATCGAGACCTGGGCCCCAGGATGCGCCGAGTGGCTGGAGGTGAGCTCCTGCTCCAACTGCCTGGACTTCCAGGCACGGCGGACCAACGTTCGCTACCGGCCTGAGGCCGGTGCTAAGGCTCAGTATCCGCACACCCTGAATGGATCAGGCCTCGCACTGCCTCGCATCGTTATCTCGATCCTGGAGAATTACCAGCAGGCCGATGGCAGCATCAAAGTCCCGGAAGCGCTCAAACCCTACATGGGCAATATCGATACAATCAGATAGTATCCATTCCTCGCCTTGCCCTTGCTCAGTGTGAAATCATGAAAGTGGACAACGATACTACGCGTATCAAAGCCCAGAGCCGCTTAAGTAATGAGCAAATCATCAAACTACTAACCTGGTCTGTCTATCTTGCAGCAATCGCCCTGGCCGAATGGGTGGTAACTTACTCCAGCTCACAAGACGGGATGATAATCTATGCAGGCATCTTCCTTATGCTGGTATTCCATTCTTATCTGGAGAGCCAGCGCTCCGAACGCCGCCTCCTTATCGCTTTGACTCTCGCCCCATTAATTCAGATAATAAATGTGGCACTGCCCCTTACCGGTTTCTATCACCTCTACCGTTACGTTATTATCAGTATACCAATCCTCCTGCTCACGATTATTGTGATAAGAATTCTCCGCTTCAGACCACCTGAAGTGGGATTGACTCTCCACGGCCTCCCTGTACAGATAGCTGTTATGATAACCGGCATACCTTTGGGGATAGTGGGGTATCTTACTCTAAGACCAGAGCGATTAGTGGTGGGACTCAACTGGGGAGATATGATCCTCCCAGCAATTATATTTATCTTGTGTGTCGGATTTGTGCAGGAGCTCATATTTCGCGGTGTAATGCAAACTACCTCAACAGAAGTGCTGGGCAAGTGGGGTATTCTCTACATCAGCCTTCTCTTTGCGGTCCTGAGCATGGGAAATCTCTCAATCTTGAACATGGTCTTTATGTTCGTAGTGGCGCTATTTTTCGCCTGGGTGGTGAAAAGAACTGGGTCCATACTCGGTGTAGCAGCCGCCCATGGCATAATGAGCATGGCAGTGTATCTGGCTATGCCAGCTATTATGTAAAACTAATCATTCACTAACCATGTCATACTGAAGACGTCAGTATCCCCCCTCTTAGAATAAGAGGGGGCTAGGGGGAGTTACGAATACCAAACAGGAATTAAGGCTTGCGTTCATAACCCCCTTTATCCCCCTTACCTTAAGGGGGATAGGGAAATCACTGTGATCCAGGACAACGTGACATGACAGGTAAACGATTACGAAACATAAACCTGATATTGGTTTGCTTGCTTCTTCTTGTGGTATCTGTCGCCGGTTGTGGAGGCTCATCCCCACTGCCAGAATCTCCACCAGAATCTCCAAATGCTCCCGGCTCCCTTCTCTGGAAATACCAGACAGATGATTGGGTCGGCTCCTCGCCAGCGATTCACAAAGGAACCGTATACATCGGCTCCTGGGACCATCATGTTTATGCTGTGGATAGCGTAACAGGGGACCTGATATGGAAATACGAAACACGAGACAAAATCGATTCATCCCCTGCTATCTCTCAGAACACCGTGTACATTGGATCCGAGGATAGTTTCCTTTATGCACTGGATGCTACGAGCGGTAAGCTTCAATGGAAGTATGATGCAAATGGTAGTGTCGATTCATCCCCTCTAATATACGACGGGATTGTTTACTTTGGGTCCGAGGACGAACATATTTACGCTTTGGATGCTGACAATGGTGAACTTAAATGGGAGTATGAGACGGATGGAGAGGTGTACTCATCTCCAACTGTGTGGGAAGGTACAGTGTATATCGGATCAAGCGACGGGTACCTTTACGCGATTGACGCACCAACCGGCACCCTCTGGTGGCGATATCGATGTGGTGGAGGCATTGAGTCATCGCCAACGGTTAAACAAGGCAATGTTTACTTCGGTAGTAATGACAAATGCCTGTACTCTCTCGATGCCAGGAACGGCGATTTAAAGTGGAAATACAAGACAGGAGATCGAGTGCGATCCTCTCCGACAGTCTACGGTAATGCCGTCTACGTAGGCTCCGCCGATCACCACCTTTACGCCGTGGGGACCGAAAACGGGCACCTGATTTGGAAGTACAAGACAGGAGATTGTGTTTACTCCTCACCGGTATACAATAAAGGGACGATTTACGTAGGGTCCTGGGATAGTAAGCTGTACGCCATAGACGCCTTTAATGGAACTCCCATTTGGGAGTATGCCACCGGGTACTACATTTATTCTTCACCTTCGGTGGAAGATAATGTAGTCTATATCGGCTCAAGCGATGGAGCGCTCTATGCTATCGTCGCGGAACCGGCAAGGGAAACGCCGGAGACTATCACATCGTCGCCTTCGCCCACTTCCAAATCTCCGCCTCCATCAATAGGTCCGACTGTGCCCGGAGATCTGCTGTGGAAATACGAGACTGGCGATCAAGTCGACTCCTCGCCCACTCTGGCAGAGGGAATTCTATACATCGGATCAAATGACAGGAACATCTATGCTTTAGTGGCCGCGAACGGGGCCCTCAACTGGAGACACGAAACGGAGGGCAGAGTAACCTCTTCCCCTGCAATATCCGAGGAAACAGTGTACGTAGGGTCATGGGACTCCCACCTCTACGCTATAGATATATCCACCGGCAAACTTAAATGGTTTTACGAAACTGACGATTCTGTCCGCTCCTCTCCCGCGATCTCCTCCAACTTTGTTTACTTCGGCTCAGATGATGGTTTTATATACGCCTTGAACACAGAAGGCGATTTGATCTGGAAGTACGAAACAGGCGGCTGGGTTGAATCATCACCGACAGTGTGGCAGGATCGGGTTTACGTGGGGTCACGTAGCAACTCTCTCCACTGTCTTGATGCACACACTGGCAAACTTCAATGGAGCTATCAAACAGAAGGGTGGATTGATTCCTCTCCAACCGTGTCCGACGGCACGGTGTATGTAGGCTCACACGATGGTTTCCTGTACGCTCTGGATGCTACCTCCGGCACACTCAAATGGAAGTATCAAACTAATGGTTTGATCAAATCCTCCCCCGCTGTTTGGGAGGAAAGTGTCTATTTCGGATCGCGGATCGGCCCCGAAAATGGGTATGTTTATGCTCTGGACAAGAACACCGGCAAACTAAGATGGGAATACGAGGTCGGGGACTGCATCTACTCTTCCCCTGCCGTGTCAGATGGAACCGTCTATATCGGCTCATGGGATAGGCATCTCTATGCTCTGGATGCCTCTAGAGGAGAATTCAAGTGGAAGTACCAGACCAGCAGCGGTATATATTCCTCCCCAGCAGTCTATGATGGTGCGGTCTTCATTGGCTCAGGTGACGGGTATGTATATGCGATTGGGAAATAACGGGCACGCCTTAATGTTCATTGCCTCCACAACGCGAATCGTAGTATAATGCCATCGTGAGTTGGCGTAACTATCTCCCGGTTATCGGAGTTTTCCTGCTCGCCATTGTGCTGGTATTTCTCTTGTCAGACTCCCAGGTTCTACTATCTAAAGGGATTTCACTCGTCAGTACAGAGTTGGGTAAGAAGTCAGAAGAGGAAACACTTGTATGGGCTAAGTCCGGGTTTAAGGACAATCAAGAAATCCTCAACTTCCCCGCGAAAATAGGCAAGTGGGAAGGCCAGAATGTGAGCCAGCAGGAAATGACCAGCTTGAGGGAAAGGCTGGATGCCAATGTATTTCTTATGCGAACGTACTACAAGCAAGGATTTTCAACCCCTGTGTTCTTCCTAATTATCCAAGCTAAGGAATCCTCTGCCTTCCACAGACCTCCGGTGTGTTACAAAGCGCTCGGATACATTGTGGAAGAAGACAAAAATACGGTCCAGGTGGATCCCAGCCATCTGGGAACGGACAAGGCCCCGGATGCATATGTCGGTGGTACAGTTCCCATGAAAAAGCTCTGGCTCACCAAGCGAAAAGAGGGAGAAGTAACCGAGCGACGAATAGCTCTTTACTGCTACCTGAAAGGCAATCAGTTCACCGGGGATACGATCAATATGGTACGATTCTCTACGTTGGCCCCTGTCGACGGTTCCCCAGATAACGTTCTCCAAGAAATGAAAGAATTCACCGGGCTCGCCATGCCACATCTGTTTGAAATAGAAGAGCACAAAAGCAAAATGCTTTTCCATCAACTCGTCGACCGAGGCCTCCGCGGATGGGGGATCCTAATCGGTGGATTAGCATTCCCTATTGCACTTACAACCTATCCCCTCTGGAGGAGAAGAAAATAATGAGTCAGCCATACCGTTTACTCGGCCTGGGTTTGATCATGGCGGGAGTGCTCTTTACGCCAGTCTGTTACTTTCTACTGGAGTCCGCAGCTCTTACTTCGGTGGGGATTTCCATGTTGATTCTGGGTTTCACCTGCCTCGCCCTGGCCAACACCAGACCATATATCTCCCCTGAGGCATGTCAGGTAATGCTCCGCACAGGAATGGAGAACACCTCTGCCCTCCTGGAGGAACTCGGACTGCGCAACAAGGCCATTTATCTTCCCTCTTCCCTGAGAGACGGCAAGCCACAGGCTATCATCCCGCTGACCGAAGGAGAAGCTCAGAATGTACGGGGGAAAATCCCCGGCAGACTGGTGGTAAGGTACGGGAATGCTCCAGAGGATATGGCCATTGCCGTTACGACCCCCGGCAGCCTAAATCTGGACATGCTTGAGACACCACCAGGGCCCACAAGCGGAGAACTGGAAGCAGCTATCTCCTATATCTTGATAGGGATTTTGGACCTGGCAAGCTCTGTGTCAGTTGCTCTAACAGATAGCCGTGTAGATGTGGAGATAAGCAATCCGCGCCTCCAATGGGAGGATATCTGGTACTACCGCGCCTTGGGTAGCCCCTTGGCCTCCATAGCCGCAGCGGTAGCTTGTGAAGGATTGGGAAAACCAGTACAGGTGATAGAGGAACACTCAGAAGAAAACAAGACAAGGATCGAGATTGGAGTAGCAGGGTGAGAATCTACAATAAATATCTTATCTCCCTGGTGCTTGCTTTCGGAGCTATAAACGCGATCGTAGCGGCGTCAGGACAGACAAGCCTGGATATATATTTTACGGTCACCATAATCGCATATCTGGTGATTTCCCTGCTTTACGTCTATCTTAACCCGCGTGCAAGGAGGCTACTCAGCACAGTCGGGGTTGTACTATTTGGTGGATTCCTGGTGATCGTAGCCATGAAAGTGATGGAGGTGTTGGGGATATGAGGACCTGTAACCCCCCTCTTTCCCCCTTTAGAAAAGGGGGAAGAATCCACAGCGTCGGCAAGTTTTCCCTTGAAAAAGGTGGACTTGCCTTATTGCTGGTTGTAGTCATTTTGCTAGCTACGCCCGCCGCAGGCGGGCCGGTGCTGGCACAGGAGCCGCCTGTAAAGCACGAGAATCCCGACACAGCCGAATCTACCCAGGATCCTATATCCATCTCCCAATACTACAGTGAGGCACTGGATTACCTGCGAAGCGGTGACCCAAAGGCAGCGAGTAAAATACTGGATAAAATATCCTTTGCCAACGTGCCTGAGGGTTTGAAGCACACAATGAATGAACTGAAACCCCAAACAATGGAACTAGTCAATTCATCTGTGGGAATAAATGAGAGACTCAACAAGATCAGCGAGTTTATGGAAGAATTCCAACTTGGTGAAGCCCAAGAAATGGCCAACATGACAGCTGAGCAAATCGACCGCAGGAAAGAGGCTATTGACAAGATTTACGAACTGGTTCAAACCATCGGCGAGCAGACTGGCGCAGCTCCTGCTTCGCCTGGAAGCCAGCTCAGAAAGGCCTATGATGAGTTGATGAGCAAGGTCGAAAATGAAAGGGAGAGATCACGTTCCGACAAGTCACGTTTAGATGATATATTACTAGGAGAACGGGCACTGGAGAAGGTCCGCCCGACAAAGATCAGTTTCGGAGTAGACCCCGCCACTGCCTTCGTAGGAGAGGAAGTTGGCTTCTTAGGAAAACTTACCAGCAAGGGAAAGCCTCTGGCAGGAAGGAAAATCGTTCTTCTCCTGGACGGGACAGAATATGACAGCGCCGTGACCGGAGATGATGGCTGGTACGAGGGTACCTTCGACGTGCCTTACAATTATGTTTCCGAGATCAGTCTCGAAGCGCTCTACCGGCCCCACAATGAGGATACAGGAACTTATCTTGCATCCAAGAGTCCTCCGGTGAAACTTGATGTTATGTTCTACAAGGGCAGTTTGCTGTTGGAACTTGATAATAAAGCTCACCCCGGACTGGAGACCATTGTTAGAGGCAAGTTCGATTACGAGGAAGCGCCGGGGCTTCAGACAAGGGAAATCGAGATATATTTTGATGATCAATTGATAGAGCGAGAATCCGTGTCACAGGAGTTTTCGGTACCAGTGAAAATCGATCCTGACACGCACCCAGGCAGGCACATTGTAACTGTATCAGCCGCCGGCTCTGGGCGACATGCCCCTATTGTGTCCAGCGAGTACCTAGAAGTAGCCAGAATAAAAACGATGGTGGACCTGAGTCTACCAATAATGGCATTTGTTCCGGGAAACATGGAACTGACCGGCAAAGCGTACTCAGAGGCTGGGCCAGTGAAGAATGGGGATATCCAGTTGAAGCTCGGCACAGCCGAGACCACATGCCAGACTTCTGAAGACGGGACTTTCTCAGCAACCCTCAGTAAGGGAGCGGGATTAGAACTAATAGGGTCACAGTCGATCAACGTAAAAGTAATCCCCGATGACGCATGGCATGCTCAAGTATCATCCAGGCATAGCGTATTCGTAGTCAACTGGGTCAATTCCAGTGGTATAGTGATCATCTTGGTGGTGTTGGTATTCGTTGTTCGACGACGGCTGAGTGGATTTGCGTTGCCCAGACACCGCAAGAGCAAAGAGTCTCTGACTCCAGTCCCGTTCCCTGCCACTCCCGGACCATCTGGTGCCATGTACACCTCCGATGAAGAAATGCCCAGGGGTGATCCAGGAAAGCGAATACTAAGCTGGTATCAAAGGGTAGTAAGAATGCTTGTCACGGCCCTTGGTTTGGGGATCGGTTCATCGCAAACCCTCAGGGAATTTCTCCAGGAGGTCACGCCCCGGCTGGGACCGATGGCAGGTTTCTTTGAAGAATTGACACACTTTGTGGAAAGGATATTGTACTCAGGCAATCAGCCAACAGACGAAGAAGCCAGGCGGGCAGAGGAGATATCCAGAGAGGTCGAGGAAAAGGTCAGGGATGAGCAGACTTGAAGATTTCTCGCCCGCCCCAGGCGGACTCGAAATGACATGGTGAAGGGTTGTCTTTCGACTGAAGGGAGAAATCCTAAGGCAGCAGAACGTGCGTGACCTGGAAAATAGCATTACAAAAATGCGGAGCACTAATAGATGAAAAATGGTTTCACAGGCCAGGTTGAGGTCCTTATAGGTACCACGGTGGCCATAGTGATCATCTCGGCGCTTTGTATACTGTTCTTCCCGACGGTACAGGACTTCATGATCGGGAATAGCCTGTGGAACGGGTTGGCGCACTTCTCCCAGGAGCACAAAGCGACCACCGTGGACTCATCCAGAGAGCTTCCAGAACTATCGCAGGAAAAGACCTTTGTTTCCATACCATACCGTCCGTACAACGAAGATGAACTGGAAAGGGTGGAACGTTTCGTCGTCGAGGGAGGTAGACTTCTGCTCATGGATGACTTCGGCGAGGGTAACCAGGTCCTCGAGTATTTCGGCGTGAGTACCAGGTTCAGCGGCGATATCTTGCTTGACCCACTCTTCTGTTACAAGAATCCTCAACTCCCCCGGGTAACAGATTTTGCTGATAGCGTAGAGCAAAGCGGCGTGCAGGCAATAGTATTGAATCATGCTACTGTCCTAACAGGCACAAACCAAACTCAGGTCCTGGCCTGGTCCTCTGACAAAAGCTTCCTTGACATCGATCGTGATGAGCAAGAGAGCAACGCCGACCCAAAAGGACCCTTTCCTATAGCAGCAAAATTGAAGATGGGGGAAGGCGAAATTATCCTCCTCTCCGACCCTAGCATCCTTATCAATAGCATGATCTCAAAGGACGATAACCGCCTTTTCTTACAGCATCTCATTGGGTATAATACTGAGGAAGGAAGCATATCGGTAGACCGGGCACATCTGGAGAAGAGCCGCCTGGATGAGTCCCAGCTTTTCCTGACCAGAGTCCAGAAGATATTCTCCAACAGCCCTGCTGCTCTCGGGTTGGTAGCACTGGTGTTTGTCGGAGTTTCAAGATATGTTCTATGGCGAGGAAGGAGGTCAAGTTGACTGATACACAGAGAGTAGCTGATTTCGGGGAGAAGCTCTTAAGTGAGGTATCCAAGGTTATCATTGGCAAGGACGATCTCAAGCAAACGCTTTTAATAGCACTGCTGGCAGGTGGACATGTGCTGATCGAGGGACTGCCGGGAACAGCCAAGACCAAACTGGCTAGAACCTTTGCGGAAGTCATAGGGGGTAAATTCAAACGAATCCAATTCACCCCTGATATGCTACCCGCGGATATTACTGGTTTCTACTTCTATTCACCTAATGGAAACACTAACTCTCAATTCATTGAGGGGCCTATATTCACCAACATTCTCCTTGCCGACGAACTCAATCGAGCTACTCCAAGAACGCAGTCAGCACTTCTAGAGGCCATGCAGGAATATCAAGTAACAGTTGAGCGGGAGACTCATCAGCTCTTCAAACTCTTCATGGTCATAGCCACACAGCAGGAACTCGGCTCAGAGGGAACCTACCCGCTGGCCAACGTCCAGGCGGACCGCTTCTTGCTCAGGAATCTGAGCGAGTACGGCTCGGTGGAGGAGGAAAAAGAGGTCATATCCAATATCGACCGAATTGATGAACCGGATATTCAGGTGGTAACATCCCTGGAGGAAGTGAAGGAGATGTGGACCGTGGCAAAAACTGTCCACGTCTCGCCAGATATCGTCGAATACATTATGTCAATCATTGATTCGTTACGATCAGACCCGGATGTGGAATCAGGCCCCAGCACCCGCGGCGGCATTGCCCTTTATAGATGTAGCAGGGTAATGGCACTGCTGGATGGGAGAGACTTTGTGATTCCGGACGATATAAAGAAGCTCGCCTTCCTGACAGTTGAGCATCGTATTCAGGCAAGGTCAGAGGCGGAAATGGATGATATTACCCCTCAGATTATCCTTCACCGAACGTTGGAGAAGGTGCCAGTGCCCAAAGTCAATGTCTGACTGTGTGAGAACCTACCCGTGGGAGCTACCCGTGGGAGCGGTCTCCAGACCGCGATTATCGCGGCAAGAATGCCGCTCCTACAAGAGCATCGCAGTGGGTGAACGTTTACACTGGTAAAGGGATTAATATTTTGATGATTATCCTGAGAGCCTACCCTGCCCTGGTCCTGCTGGCCTCGGTTTTCTTTCTGTCGCCGGCTTTCACTTTTATTCCCCTCCTGCTCACTGGCTTTTATCTCTACCTGAGGCTACCCAAGCAAGATATTGCTCTCTGGGGACGTATCAGGCTGCTAACTGATTTCTTCCTGTTTTTTGCTGTGGCTGTCCTCTTCCAAAACACATTAGGGCTCCTATCTGTCGTAGCAGCTCTTCCCGTACTGGGTCCAGCATGCTGGGACTTGCAGGAAATATCCCCCACTTCCCTTTCCCATTCTACTTCCAAACGGCGTCGCCCAACCAATACATGTCTCACTCTCTTCTCGATAAGCTTTCTTCTTTTATTTCTCTCTTTCCCGCTGGGAAATCGTGTCCTGAGTTTAGCTTCCGCCATACCCATCGCCTTTCTGGGCATTCTCCTCACAGTTGGACTCAGATATATGCCATCGAAACCGTTAGAGGAGAAGATGGAGAAACTCCGTCTTGTAGCTGGTAACAAAGGTGAAGTACAAGTTGGCATGCTTTCTTCGAGCAAAATAAAAGGGGTTGTGTTACTTTCATCTCCTTACGATTGGGCGAAGGCAGAGCCTGAATCATTCTACATCGATCGTGGTTCAAGTGTAAGCCTAAACATCACGGCTACCCCTTCCCTTTCAGGCCCCACGGAGATCGAGTTTATCGCAGATGCCGTGGACCGCTGGGGGCTTATCCACTTCCCTTTCAAAATAAAACCTGTCTCGCTGTATGTTATCCCGCGGGCGAGGTATGCTGCATGGCTGGCACGCAAATATCTTGAAGGGAGTAAGATCGGAACCCTGTCCCTGCCTTCCACCCAGGCCGCCTTGCGGGCGACTGTGGGAAGCCGAGTCGGGATAGATTACTCAGGCAGCCGACCCTATCAGCCAGGGGACAGCTTGAGAATGATAGACTGGAAACACTCTGTAAAGCTAAATGAGCTGGTATCCAAGGAATTCAGTGAGTTCAAAGGACGCCCGGCGTTACTTCTCGTAAACCTCTCCGCGACTGACGCGGAAGAGGCGGACAAGCTAGCCTCCGATATTATCACCACAGCACTATCCCTGGCCCAGGAGGACATTCCCTGTGCGCTTGCCGCTTACGACCACGATACGGTAAAGTTCACCACCTCCACCCTCCCACCCCGCACCTGCCTTGTCAAAGCCTTGGGGATCGCCGAGCAAATGGTAAGCTTTGTAAGTCCGCTCAAATACCTCGCCCAACCAGATGTTGCCCGGCTCCGAACAAATCTCTCCCGCCTCCGTCAAATCGAGAATAAGTCAGCCGAAGCACTTGCCTCTCTTCTGGACATTGAGTACCGGAACCTTGAGGATTCAGCCGTGCAAAATCCTGCTACCGCAGCGCTGGCTGCTGCCTTTGCCAAAGCCGATAGAGAGTCAAACCTCGTAGTGATCTCCCGTCGTAATCATGATGCTGAGGCATTGGCATTTGACACATACAAGTACAGCCGCATGGGCTATGCCATCATTGATATTTCCTGAGTTCACGGTCTGAACAAATAAAACCCAAACTCCCGACATCATCCAAATACTCACCCTTGCGAATGAGTGCATACCCTGTAGACTCATCAGAGTAAAACATGTTATAGTAACCACAAGACTTACTGCCGATGAAGCAGTGCTGGCGAACAACAACCCAACAATAGGTCAAAATTAAAATAAATAGTTGATTCAATATCGGGTGTTATCAAAGCTGGAGTTCGCCAGACCCTTTCCTCATTCTCGGACATTGAGATAGTCGCCGACTGCGACCCGAGCGAAGATGTAGTTGATTTGATCGAGGATGCTTCCCCCAACGTGGTGGTAGTGGATATCAACCTCCCCTCTCTCACTGGAGTGGCATTAGCACGCCGAATAGCCAGGAATTTCCCAAGCATCAAGGTCATAACGCTTACCTCGTACCCGGGGGAAGAACAGCTCTTTGAAGCGCTCAAGGCAGGAGCGACTGCATACTTGCACAAAAACGTGAGCCCGGAGGAACTGGCAGAGACTATTGAAAAGGTCTACAAAGAGGAGTATCCCATAGATGAGTATCTCCTGAAAGATCCGGACCTGGCACGGAAAGTACTGAAGCAGTTCCAGGAACTGTCAGTCATAGAGGAGGAGATCCTCTTTTCTCCCCTGCCTCCATAGTTCAGCAGCAGTGGTCATTATCACCTCCGGTCGCCTAAAAAGCGAGCGAGTACTAGGCGCTTAGCGCCTAAACATCGACAAAATGTTGTCGATACGGAATGTAGAATTCTCGATTGAATTGCCCGCCTATGGCGGGCAACCTCTCCCCAGCGAAGTCTGGGGAGAGGCGTAGAGACTTCTCGATAATAATCTCTGGTACTAATTTGCTACCATATTAATCCTTTCGGGGGATTGCAGAGCTTAGATTGACTCGCTAGACTCAAGACCACAGTGCTTGGTTTGATTTAGGTTTGACCCCAGTGTGGTCACCTAAAGCAGGTAGACTCAAGAGAAAACAGAAGCCAAAGATGAAAACATTAATAGTCACACAAGAGCAGGAGACCCAAGAGCTCTTGGAACAGGAGCTTGAAAAAAGAGGGCACTCCACCGATTACTTTGGAACACCCGACGGGCTGCTCCAAAGATTGCATGAACCAAAACAAGAGAAGCCTTATAATCTACTATTCATTGACCTGGATATGCCTCAGTTAAACGCTATCGAGACCCTGCAGGCAATCATAAAGGCAGGATTTGATCTGGAAGTTATACCACTGTATTCTCCTGGAAACGATGTACAACTTATCCAGGCAATTCGCCTTGGAATAGCCGACTGCCTCACCAAACCCGTATCCCAAAACGAGATTCAGGAAGCCCTTTCCCGTGTCGAGCAGAGAAAGGTCTACCAAAGCAAAAGGGCACTTGAGATAGGAATGGCTTTCAAGCAGCAGTACGCCAAAACCCTGGAAGAGATGACTAACGAGAGGATAAAAAGGGTGAAGGAATCGGAGACCAAATACCGCGCTACGTTCGAAAACACGGGAACCGCTATGGCCATTCTCGACAACGACATGACACTCTCCCTCGTCAACAGAGAATTTGAAACCCTGTATGGATACTCCAAAGAGGAGATCGAGGGAAAGATGAAATTCTCCGATTTCATCGTACCTGAAGATTTAGAGTCAATAAAGGCATATTACTATAACCGCATAACCTCATAGGCAATGCCCTAAAGTTTCGAGATCATAAATCGCCACAAATTCACGTCTCTGCGCATCAGCAGGAGGACGCATGGCTATTTTCAGTGCAGGACAATGGACCGGGTATCGACCCACAGTATCATGACCGTATATTCCGCATCTTCGAGCGCCTGCATAATGGCGAATACGACGGTACAGGGGTAGGACTGGCTATCTGTAAGAAAATCGTTGAAAACCACGGCGGGCAAATATGGTTGGAGTCCAAACCCGGTGAAGGCACCACCGTTTATTTCACAATACCATTGCAACCTACGGAAGGGAAATTACTCTGTGAAACCAGCTCGCATTAATAGCCCTACCGATATCCTGTTAGTCGAAGATAACCCGGGAGACGCACGTCTGGCTCAAGAGGCCTTCAAGGAAGGTGCACAACCCACAGACGTGAATATCGTCACGGATGGCATCGAGGCAATCAACTTCCTCCGGCAACAGGATAACTATGGAAATGCTGCCCGCCCGGATCTCATCATCCTGGACCTGAATTTGCCAAGGAAGGACGGGCGACAGGTTCTGGCAGAGATCAAGAGCGACCCCAATCTGCTGTCGATTCCCGTTATTGTCCTGACAATGTCAAGCGCTGAAGAAGACATTGATCGATGTTATGCATTACACGCCAATAGCTATCTTGTAAAACCTTTTGAGTTCGAGGAATTTGTTCGCCTGGTACGAGAAATCGAGACATTCTGGCTTGCGGCAGCCAAGTTGCCACCTAAACCGGTGGTATGAACGAGCCCCATTTCGCCACTCTTATGTCATTGATTATGTGAAACCCGGCGAACGCTTACGATAAGAGCAGTTCCTGCACCCGTGACCACACCATGCTATGTATCGCCGCTTTGGGTTCATCAGCATCGATGATCACCCACTTCTCAGGTTCCGACCTCGCCATCTCCAGATATCCCTGCCGCACGCGGGAATGAAATGCCACATCTTCCCTTTCAAACCGATCCGTTGCAATAGCTTCGCCCTTTCTCTGAAGCCCCTTCTCGACATCCAGGTCCAGGAGGATTATGAGATCGGGGGAGAGACCCCGCGTGGCAACCTCATTAACCGTTTCCACCACCCGAATGTCAAGACCCCGTCCATAGCCCTGATAAGCAACAGTGGATTGCAAATAGCGGTCAGAAACAACGATGTAGTCCTCCTTCAAGGCCGGTCGAATGACCTCCTCAACTAATTGAGCACGGGATGCGGCGAAGAGAAGAAGCTCGGTTACAGGATCCATCCGTACTTCCACCCTATGTTTGAGGAGCCTCCTAATCGCTTTCCCGGTAGCAGTGCCTCCAGGTTCCTGCACAAAGGTTGCGGGAAACGCAGACTTGGAGAGGCGGCGGCTCAGCATCCTCGCCTGTGTTGTTTTACCGCACCCCTCGATACCCTCAAAAAGTATGAAAAATCCCATTTGCTGATTCCAAGGCTTACGCGCCTAGGTTACAGGAACCACACGCTTGAGTCAAGTGGTGGTAGCAATCCTGTCCTGTTATGGTATAATCGTATGACAGGTCAGAGTTAATCATGCTAGCATTCTACATCCTTGCTACCGGCACCATGAAGTCTCTTCTCATATCATTTACCCGGTGGCATGTCATCGGCAAGGAAAACGTGCCCAAGAACGGCCCTATAATAGTGGTGTCCAATCACCTGAATTTACCTGATCCTCCCCTTCTTAGCGCAAGTATTCCCCGAAGACTCTTCTTTATGGCTAAAGAGGAGCTTTTCAGTTCTAAGGGTAGAGCTTTCGTTAGTGCCTTCGGAGCTTTTCCCGTGCGCAGGGGCATACCAGACAGAGACGCCATTCGACAAGCTACAAAGATTATAGAGAGCGACAACGCTTTATGCATGTTCCCCGAGGGGAAGAGAAGTCCCGATCACCGTATGGGGAAAGCGGAGTTCGGGTCCGCTCTAATCGCACTTCGCTCCGGTGCGCCTGTTTTGCCCGTCGGGATCAGCGGCAGCGAGCAAATCGACGGCGTTGGACTCGTTCTCCAGCGTCCCAGGATTACCGTAAACATAGGAAAGCCCTTTTCCTTTCCCAAAAGCACGGGTAAATTGGGGAGGGAAAGATTAATCGAGGTAACCGACCACATCATGTACCGGATAGCGGAACTACTCCCCAAAGAATATCGCGGTGTCTATGATAGTTGATAGTTGTAGGAGGTGCTTCATCCGCATCTGGCAGGCAGCGACATGGGGTAGCTTGGCCGACGTCGGCCAAGCTACCCAACTAGGGAATTGAGGGGACTGATCATGGAAATCGAGTTAGCTTGTGAGATGGGATTCTGCTTTGGGGTTAGGAGGGCAATTGAGATCGCCGAGAAGGCGGTTAACGAGAAGAGCCATCTGGCGAGCCTGGGAGCAATTGTTCATAACAAGCAGGTGGTCAACTCACTTTCCTCACGGGGAATGCATATAGTGCAGAACCTGGATGAGGTGCAAGAAGGTGCCGTTCTCATTCCGTCTCATGGAGTGGGAAAAGGAACCCTCGCTGAAATCAGCTCCCGTAATCTGGACCTCGTTGATGCCACGTGCCCGATAGTCAGGAAAGCCCAACGAGCAGCTCAGCAGCTACATGAAGAAGGCTTCATTGTAGTAGTGTTCGGGGAGTCCGACCACACAGAAGTGCAGGGATTACTTTCGTGGGCAAGTGATAACGCCCTTGCCATTCTAGATGTGCCCGACTTCCAAACGGCCCCTACACGACTGGGGATCCTTTCACAAACCACGCAGAGGGAGGACCAATTCGCCGACTTCATAGCCCGACTTCTGAAATCCGATATCGCTTCGATGTCCGAGGTCCGGGTCTACAACACCATATGCGATGCCACGGCGAAACGGCAGGCAGCAGCTCTGGAACTGGCGGAGAGAGTCGACCTAATGCTGGTTATCGGAGGGTATGAAAGCGCAAACACCAAACGGTTGGCCGAGATATGCTCATCCGTTGGCGTCGAGACATGGCACATTGAAAGCGCGGAGGAACTCGACCGCCTCTGGCAAGCCAAGATATACGCCAAAGGCCGTGTCGGGATTACAGCAGGGGCTTCCACTCCGGATTGGGTTATCAATGAGGTGATGGAAAAGCTAAAGTCATTTTCCTGAAAAAATCAGTGAGAAATCAAATATACCACGCCTGCGAGTCCGAGCAAGGCAATAGCCATCAGGAAACCAACGAGAAGTCCATACATTCGCTTAAGGTGTTCCCAAAAACCGATTACAAGTATGCCGTAGGTGATCGGAAGTATTGAGGAAATGATAGCAGGGACCCACAGCAATATCCCCGGCAATCCTGAAAAGCTCTCCGAAGACGGCGGATAGCAAAAAGCAGTAGTGACCACGAGCAAGACATAAGGTACGAAAACGACGCAAAAACATAGCAAACTTGAAATACGCTTACTCATTTGCATCTAATCCGATTGTATACCGAAGAAAGCACGTGCATTAGCAGTCGTTCTCTCAGCTACAACGTCCGGCCCCACATTCTTCAACTGCGCCACAGAATCAACCACCACGTTCGTCACATCCGCAGGTTCCGCGTTGTGCCGCGTTTCTCCCAATCGATACGGCACCGGCGAGTCGGTTTCCAGCATCAATCTATCAAAAGGTGTTTCCCTGATGGCCCTTCTGTGCTCCTCATGATATTCAACAGCCAGGGTTGCGGAAGCAAGATAACCTCCACCTATGAACTCGCGCAGAACATTCACCGGACCAGTGTACCAGTGGAATACCGCCCGTTCCACCTGTGACTCCTGAACGCAGGTCAGGCAATCCCGCCACGCATACCGTGAATGAACTGACACTGGCTTCCCATAGCGCACGGCTATTTCTAAAGCCTGTCTGAAAACTTGCTTTTGCATATCCTTGCTTGTCCGCCCTACAATCTTCTTATGGTAATCCAGCCCTATTTCACCAACAGCCACAGCTCTTCCGATATTATCCTCTATGAAACGCAAATTACGCTCGATCTCTTCATTTTCCTCTGGTAAGTCTCCCGGGTGACAACCAAGTGCCGGAAACACTATCGACTTGTATCTTTCGGCGATCTCCAGCACGCGATTGTTCGACTCGTAGTCAACACCCATTGCTACAATTCCGCTCAATCCACATACACGCGCCCTCTCAATCGCCTCATCCAGGTCCTTCATTTCATCAAGGTGTGCATGGGTATCTATCAATTCATACATCTACACAACCTCGATCTTGAGATCGCCCACTGTTTTTACCTCCTTGCCTGCCTCCGCTATTGCGATAGTTCTATCAGGCACGATGGAGCGATAGGCTGAAGAAGTGAAGATAGTAACGCATCTTCCTCCGTAGATAGCCTGCCTTGTACTGGGCTGATGCGAGCGGATCAGGACGTTCTTCCCGAGCCTTTCCATAACCCCTTCAAACCAGCCTTGACCGAACTGTGGCCTTCCTGTAAACATATCCTCTCCCAGGTAATCACCCTCACTCTCCCGCCAGTCACCCCAGACGACCCAATGCCACTGCTTGCTTCCGAACGCTATTTGATTTATGCCGTCTATTCTTTCAATATCAGGCAGAACTCCATGCAAGCCGATAACGCCATTGAGGGCAGAAACGGCCAGCGGCAGTTTCGAGAGCACCAGCGAATAGCGCTCATGCATCTCTTTATCGAGCCTGTCCCAGAAGTCAGCCGGGTGGAACTCCATAGCGCGGCGACCTTCGTGATTTCCCATCAGGAGATATAAGTTGTCGGGGTTTTCCAGCTTCAGGGAGAGCAACGTGTTGATGTTGTCCGCCGATGCAGACCCCCGATCAACGTAGTCGCCCAGGAAAACAAGTGTGTTTTCCCGCCTCAGGTACCTGTCTATGACCTTCTGTGTGGCATCGAAATCTCCGTGCGTATCCCCAACGAAGACAATGGTGCCGGAACCCAACTCAATCAGGTTTGGCTCTTCCTCCAGCTTCTTCTCAGCTTTGTCAAGCAGGTCCTTCACTTCTTCCTTCTTCATGACCGATCCACCTAACCCGGACGAGCTGTCCGCATACGGCGGACTAAACTCGAAATCCGAATATCAAACTCCATGTCACCAATGTCCCCCTTAAGATAAGGGGGATAAAGGGGGTTATGAATATTTCTCAATCTCCTCGTTAATCATCTTCCACACCCCCTCGGTATTCTGTAACACGTCGTTATTCCAGAATCTTAACACACGAATGTTTAATTCCCTGAGATAGCTATCACGATGGGCATCATGTTGCTGGCCGTATAAATCTGCATGTTGCCCTCCATCAACTTCAATAGCTAATCTTCGTTCAGGACAGTAAAAATCGAGAATATACGGGCCTACACTATATTGTCGGAAGAACTTAAGCCCAGACATCTGTCTATTCCGCAATATACTCCATAATCTTTGCTCGGCATCTGTTGCATTCTTTCTGAAAGAGCGTCGGTTTGATTTCGTAGTCAAATCGTTATACAGATGTTTATTCATAACTCCCCCTTTCCCCCTCTTATCTTAAGAGGGGGAATTAAGGGCCCTCTTCTCGAAAACCTGGCTGTTACAACTCGGTCAGTCACCAGCAACATGATGCCAAAGGCAACGTTGTTAGCCTGCGGCAAGAAACTACATTGTATCATTACTCTGACAGACTGGGCAAAAGCATGATCCCCTGCCGGTGATCTTTACCCAATCGATGGCTGAGCCACAGACATAGCATGATTCACCCCGCCGGTGAGCAACATTGAACTCGGTCTGCGCCCTGCCCCTTTGTCCATTGGGAAGACGGTACGTATCGACAGTGGCTCCCTGGTTCCTGATTCCCCTCTTTAAAACCTCCACAATGCCTTCGTGCAGGAGTTCGATTTCTTCATCGGAAAGGGTATTCGCCCTTCTCAAAGGGTGAATCCTGGCATAGAATAAAGCTTCGTCGGCATACATGTTCCCTACCCCGGCTATGGCATGCTGGTCCAGAAGCACGGCCTTTATCGGGATATTTCGTTTCTTTACGATATTATGTAAAGTACCTGCGGTGAAGGATGACTCCAGTGGCTCAGGACCCAGCTTGCCAATCACCGTATTCTCGTCCTCGACCAGCCAGAGCCAGCCGAGCTTTCGCTGGTCGATAAAGTGTATGTTGACCCCGCCGTCAAGTCGGAAAATAGCAGTCGTGTGTTCATATGGTTGGGGGGATGGTTCCAGCAGAAGTACCCCTGTCATTCTCAGATGGATGATAAGGGTTTCCTTACCGGAGAGACGGAAGAGCATATACTTTCCACGGCGACCTATATCCTCGATTCTCTGCCCGATAAGCCTCCGGCTGAATTCCTGTGCCGAGAGTTCCTGGATCGCTCTTTCTTGAAATATCTCAACCTCAATGAACTGATGCCCTATTACATGAGGGGAAAGCTCATTTTTTATGGTCTCAACATCCGGTAGTTCGGGCATTTCGTCACCATTATAAATGGGGAAAGGTAGAGAAGTCCAGAATTGAACATTTGCTCATGCTGGCCTCTTTCTGGTAGTAAGAAAGTGAGTAAAGCCAACAAGGCAAGCCAGTGCGATACTGTATGTGATAAGGACACTACCCACACCAAAAAACCAGGCGATAAGGGGTAGCGAGATAAACAGGAATGGAGAGGCAAACATGACACTCCGACTCAGGAAAAGCGGCAGCGCAGCAATGCCAAGGCTAATAAGCACGGCGTTGGGAACGAGAGCTACAAGCACCCCAATAGCCGTTGCCTCCCCCCTCCCTCCCCTGAAACGGAAGAACACGGGCCAATTATGCCCGGCCACCGCAGCGACGCCGGCGAGAAGCACAATATGGTCCGACATCCCCAGTCCCCTGGCAACGAGGACAGCCGCGCCTCCCTTGGCGGCATCCAGCAAGCCAACGGTAATGCCAGTCAGAGGCCCTATCTCATGGTACGCGTTCGCAGCCCCGGCGTTTCCATCGCCAAGGCAGTGAATGTCCTCACCCTTTATCAGGCGTCCAGCCAGATAGGCCGAAGGGAAAGAGCCGATAATATATGCAGCAATTATCGCCAGTGACGCCGACATCCCCCACTCCCCTGTAAAATCGGCTACGAGGATACCTAGGCTACCTATATAGTAGCCAGGTAATAAGACTATGTCAAATGTTTTTCACGGTGCGCTGCCACCATCAACCTGTTACCGAAGAAAGGGGTTGCTACGTCGCTCATCTCCGATAGTGCTCTTGGGCCCATGTCCTGGAAGGACAACTGTTTGCTCCGGTAAGGTCAGGAGCTTGTTACGTATGCCGGAAATCAATAGATTGGAATCACCGCCCGGACCATCTGTGCGGCCGATGCCGCTATTGAACAGTGCATCTCCACTGAAGACCACGCCGTACCCCACGATGCAGATGCCACCAGGACTGTGTCCGGGAGTGTGAAGCACCTTAAACGTCAAGTCGCCGACGGTTAGAGTATCACCATCATCGAGCAATCTGTCCGGTGCCGGGGGCGGTGTAAAGTCCGGATCAAAGGCTGTGAACTGGCTGAAGTCATATTGCCGGAGCATTTCAGCTTCGGATTTGTGGACCGTAAAACTCGCGCCAGTGGCCTGAACAACCTGTCCGACAGCCCCGATGTGGTCGGGGTGGGTATGAGTAAGCATCACGAGCCCGATTTTCAGATTCAATTCGCTTATGTTGCTCAGGGTTCTGTTTGCATCCCCTGCAGGGTCGATAACCATCCCGTCCCGTGTCTGCTCCGACCCAACGAGATAGCAGTTCGTTCCGAAGGGCATTATCTGCAACACTCTATAGATCATTTTTGCCATTTTCACTCTCCGTCAATTAATCCTCAACCCGTTTCCAGCCCCAGTTCTTCGAGTTTGGCAGGAGTGGGATTCCCATTCTCATCCCAACCGCGCGCCGCATAGTACTCGTCGAGCATCTCGTCAAGGTCTTCCTGACTGATAAGCTGGCCGGCGGAGGCACCGGCTTTGATAGGTTCCTTCATAATCCGCTCGGGGAAGGTATCGTCTTTTCGAGAGAATCCCTCCCTCCCATTGAACAGCCGGGCAACATTGTTTACCCTCTCGCCAACCTGTTGAATTTGTTCAGCAGTGAATGGAATCCCTGTAGCCGCGGACACCAGATCGGCGGTGTTCTGACACGCGATGCCAGCAAGGGCTGTATCAAGAAGGAAGGCACACATGGTGGCGCAGTCCGTCGTCGCACAACGAACATCCTGGTTCCACTTGGTCAGCCTCCCTTTCCCTTTTATGGCAAACCTGTCGACCTCCTCCGGAACCGGGATCCCGAAAATCTCCTGGAAGGCATACCCACGATTGTGGTCACCGCCGGTATAGGCAGTCGCATAGTTGAGTCCATGGGCCTTGGCCCCCCTCACATCATAAGCCGGCAACTCCAGTCCTTTAATGTTCATAGCGTACTTCTCCGAACCCTGGCCGATCCTCTCCGCCATTTTCTTCGTCCCCTGGCCCAGGGTAGCTCCCAGGCCTTCTCCATACGCTATACGTCTCAGCGTCTCAAGTACGGCCTCATAGTTGCCGAAATTAAGCTCAAGTCCGTCCGTGTCCTGCCTGGTAAGAATCCCCCTCTCATAGAGTTCCATGGCAAAGGCAATGCTCACGCCGGCAGACATCGTATCTATGCCGTATTCATCGCAAATCCGGTCGCCGGCGATTATGGCGGGCAGATAGCTCACTCCCACCGTACTCCCGAGCGCATAGGTGGTCTCATATTCAGGTCCCTCCGCAAGGGAACCTGCATACTTTCCCTGCCTGACAAGTTTCACCTGTGAACATCCCACCGGGCAATCGGCACAAAAGGCTTTGGTGACCCTCAATGCCTGCTGCGCTTCCAGTCCAATGTCATCTACCATATCGATTTCCCCGGTGGCTGACCAATTCCTGGTGGCACATATTCCCATCATCCGGGTTGTTACATCAAAAACCATTGGCGTACCTGCATCGGCGAAACCGGGAAGGGCTGGGCTGTCCTTCATAGCCTTATTCATAACGCTTCTTGCTTCCTTGAACTTAGAACGGTCAGCAACCGCAGGTCTTCCTCCGCCACGCACGGCAATCGCCTTGAGGTTCTTCGAGCCCATCACGGCCCCCAAGCCCTTCCTGCCAGCGGCACGACGTTCATTGATAATGCATGACATGGGCACAAGCCTTTCACCCGCCGGACCTATGCAGGCAATCCGGTAGTTCTGGTCCCTGAGTTCATCCTTGATGAACGACTGGGTATCGGTGGTGACCATACCCATCACATGTTCGGCGCTCCTGAAGCGCACATTCCCTTCCTTTATCGCCAGATAAACAGGTTTCTCCGCCTTGCCCTCGATGATTATCATGTCGTAACCAGCCCTTTTCATCTCGGCGGGGAATTGGCCTCCGGCAAGGGCTGCACCCACAGCACCCGTCAGCGGGGATTTGGAAACCACCGCCATTCTGCTGGTACAGGGAACCCCGGTAGCTGTCAGGGGCCCCACAGCGAAAATCAGCTTGTTGTCCTCGCCCAGCGCCGAAATCCCCGGCTTCAACTCGTCGTGCAGATATTTTATGGCGAACCCGACACCACCCAGGTATCCCTTCGCCAGCTCTTCGGAGACTTCCTCTTCCTTTACTGTTTGACTGCTCAAATCCACCCTCAATATCTTCCCCGCGTAGCCGCCGTTATACATAGA
Source organism: Dehalococcoidia bacterium (assembly GCA_046545575.1). Taxonomy (GTDB): domain Bacteria; phylum Chloroflexota; class Dehalococcoidia; order SZUA-161; family SpSt-899; genus JAGXOF01. The sequence goes on along the minus strand of JBKGZM010000013.1, from coordinate 4,153 downwards.
TCACCTCCTTAAGCGCAGCCTCTCCAAAACCTCATGCCCAATTTTGCAGGTCATAATAGCCCGATGCCACACGATAACGACTGATCTGCTGTCCCCCCAGCCAGAGTTGCATTATTTTCGCATCCCGCAGGCATTTTTCATACGGGAACTCGTTGGAGATCGCCATGGACCCCAGAAGCTCCGCTCCTTTATTGACTATTCCCACAACCGTATCTCCGGCATAGACTCTGGTAGCGGCCGCCTTCGAAATAAACTCGGGCGACCACGGTGGCCCGTAATCATCCAGGTGGTCCAGCATCCAGCTCAAATTATAGATACTCGCCCGCATCATCTCTATGCCAATCGCCATATCCGCGATAATACCCGCTACCATTCGGTAAAGCGCCGTATCGTGTCCCGCAGTTCCACATCTTCCTCTGTCAACAAGTGCTTTAGATACATATATTCTCCTTTCGCACTTAGTATGATAGTAGCGCGCTAAAATCTCTGCCCTTACCTGCAATCAAGGAAAGAGGCTAGTAGATCTCATCCCCGAACAGGATGTGAAAGTCCGACACCTTTGTCTTCCATTTCGCCAGGAAGTCCTGGAATTTCTGTGACGGTGCATCATTCTTGTAGAACTCGTCCAGGCTGGTCACGTGCAATATTCCAACATACTTGTAGGGAACCTCCCCCGACATAGATCCGCCTATTTTGACCATTTCAAACTTCTTGACTGACGGAAGGCTCTCGAGCAACGGCCCTTTCTCATTGGTAACATACTCCTTATATTCCTCGTCGGTCACACCCGGGGCCAGATTGTACAGGATGATTTCCTTTGCCATTGTCCCTCCTTTCCAGCGCAGCTATCCAGGAGCTGCTAACATATGGATTGGTTAGAACATACTCCATCTGGGAAGGGGATGTCAAGGGTTGGGCTACCAGAAGTCCTTGCAAGACCATTTGTGATGTAGTATTATATCGTTACCTTGCAAGATACTTGGCGCAAAAGCGGATTTCGGGGAAACCATGTAGGAGAAAAAAGGCCCCAGTCAGTAATAAATCACGTGGAATAAACTTGATGAAGTATACACAATACTTCCTTTACACACGGCAAAGACCCGGCAGGGATAGATTATGAGAATAAAATACTTCAACGATACCGATACTGCCCTGGTAGAATTCACAGAGAACCTCGTAAAAGAAACTCGAGAGATTTCCGAGAACGTATATATCGACACCGATTGAGCGTGTTTGCCCTGGACGTATTCGGTGAAGGCTACGGCCTTTGGGAAACAATCGCTGCTTTCCTGATCCATCTTGTCCCATCATTAGTTGTGGTCATCGTGTTGGTCGCTGCCTGGCGGCGGGAATGGGTTGGAGACGTCCTGTTCACCGCTTTGGTAGCGTTCTATCTGGCCCAAACCTGGGGCCGCTTCCCTCCGGTCACCTACCTGTCCATTTCCGGTCCCCTGGCCCTGGCAGGCATTCTCTTCCTGCTCAACTGGATATACAGAGCACAGATGCGGACGCGGTAGTTTCAGCCTTACAACTAATCCAAGCATCTATTGTTGGGCGACGTATAGCTTATGTGTTCTGGAAGCTGATTTATCATGGCGTCGCGGCGAGAGGAAGCGGTACAAGAGTACCTGAAGCCAACGGAGTTATGCGACTGTGATGATGCGAAGCTGAAAGAGAAATAAGCTCCCTTGACGTGGCGAAGGCATGATGCTAGAGTATCGGCAAGGGCCAGTGAAGCTGTGGATTTTCCAGAAACCCACCCTTCCTCGAAATCCCAAGTTCGCTTCAATTATGAGCCCACATAAACAAAAAGGAGGTATAGTCCAAAATGCTCGGTAAAATCGACATCGATGAGGAAAAGAGAAACAGGATAATAGACAAAGCGGGCCACCTCGCGGATGAAGTCGGGGCAAAATTAATGGCCTGTGCCCCGGCCACGTTTGTAGCAATATGCGATGCGTTCAGGTCTGAGGACATAGAATTGTTCCCACCCGAAATGCAAGAGATGATGACCCAGGGAATGACGGGGCTCCATGGCGGTATAGCGATGACAGGGGTCGGCACCTGTGGAGCTGTTACCGCTTCTACTTTTATCATCAGTTGCGTTGTCGGTGTGACCACCGAGGAACTCACGCAAAACGGCAATCTCAATTATGCTGCGTCCATCCCTGCCGTGGAACATGTAATCGACAGATTTGAGGAAGACTATGGTGCCACCGATTGTCTGAGGGTTCGCTACAACAGAGTTCAGCGTGCCCTGGACCTTACGGACCCTGACGCCAGGATACTGGAGATGACCTTCGCCATGTATGAAAAGGAGAAGTGTGGCATGACAGCGGCTGATTTCGAGGGAGGCCGCGATCAGACACCGCCTGTTAGAGGTGCACGCTGGGCATCAGAGGCGATTTGCGACTTGCTGAGAATGGAACCTGAAGAGAGGAAGGAGCTTCCGCCACATCTCAGGGGGCTGGGACCTCAGGAGATGGCAGAGAAACTCGAGAAAGTCGTCCAGGCACTGAAAGAACTGGATTGGGGACGCCCGAATGAGAAGATCTCGTACCGGGAGTATCGAACGTTCAAAATGAAGGGGAAGAAGGGTCTGGAAGAGGAAAGACTGGGTTCAGTCAGCGCTCCCAAGGAGAAATAGTGCAAAACCTCCGGAGAAATCCGGAGGTTAATCCCTACCATTCTACAAACCGATACAACTTAGCTCTTTCCCCGCCAGCATGGCGGCAGGTGCCGCCATGCTGGCGATGTAGTATTGCTGTCTTTGCAACCGCTTAACCCAAGCATTAGACTTGACATGAAGGGATGGTGATGTATAATACTGATGTATACATCATCGGAGGTCTGAAATGCTACGAACGCAGATATACCTGACAGAGCGGCAAGTTGAACGATTGTCCGCTATGGCAAAGGCCACAGGGAAGAAGCAGAGCGAGATCATTCGAGAAGCGGTCGATTACCTCATCGACCAGGATAGAAGCAAACGGCGGGAGACGGTGTTGCGCGAGGCCGCAGGCATCTGGAAAGACCGTACGGACCTCCCCGACTTCGAGGAAGTACGGGAAGAATGGGACAGGAATTGATAAATGGCAGCACCAACCCTTCTCAACACAGATATCCTCGTTGACTTTTTCCGTGATTACAGCAAAGCGGTATCTCTGGTCAACGCCCATGCTGATCGAATCATCCTCTCATCCATTGTCGTTGCGGAGTTGTATGCAGGAGCAAAGGGGGATAAAGAACAGGCTGTTCTGGAAGATTTCTTTTCCATCTTTCGCATCGTCCCGGTAACTGCCGGGATAGCAAGAGCTGGCGGTTTATACAAGCGCGATTACGGCAAGTCGCACGGCGTCGGACTGGCAGACGCAATCCTGGCTGCTACCGCTGAAGCCGAGAATGCGGATCTGATGACCCTCAATACCAAACACTACCCCATGGTGAAGAGCTTGAAACCAGCGTACAAAAAGTAGTTGGCAACAAGTCGGAAGCCCTGCTGGATACCGAAGTGCGTTCAGCGGCAAGTGTAGAATAGCAGAGGGGAAGGAATGAGCAAATGAGCGGTATTGAACATCGACCCTTTATGAGCTATATTATATTATATTATTATTCACACCAACTACGGCGGACGAGGGATAATTATGGAGAGAATAACAGTGGAAATAGACGACTCTAAAGCAGCATTGCTCCGGGAAAAGGCCAAGCAGTTCGGCATTCTGCCAGATCAATTTGTCACTGCCTCTATTGAGGATCTAATTGGTCGGCCCGAACCTGACTTTGAAGATGCAATGCGGAAGGTTATCTCCAAGAACAAAGAACTCTACAAACGGTTGGCCTAATGCGCTATCTTTCCTGATTCTTAACGGGTTTGCAATTGAAGCATCGGTTGATGAACAAGAACAAATTATCTTTGAGCTTGCCTCCGGGAAATTGGCCCGTGAAACCTTTACGACATGGCTTAGTGACCATGTAATTCGCATAACAAGCCAATGAACCAGATGGGCTAAAAGACGGGGCCTCTGGTTAGTCAGACACCCCAGAGTACCCTTGAACCTGGACTTGCCACCCAAGTCTAGGGATGGATGATTAGAACTCCCGTGTCAAGTCATTTAACTAGGTAACCGAACTGGGGGTTGTTGAGTCATTTAAA
>JBKGZM010000012.1:0-40336 GCA_046545575.1 Dehalococcoidia bacterium | reverse complement strand
AAGGAGGTTTAGTATAATGGCGGACGAGAAGGATACAACGGCAGGGAGGATCGAAGAGTACAAGAAGAAGAGAGAGCACCTCTTGGAGATGGGGGGGGCCAAAGCCATTGAGAAGCGCCATGCGCAAGGGCAGCTCTCCGCGAGGGAGAGGATTGAGTACTTCTTTGATCCGGGTACTTTCACTGAGATAGGGATGTGGATAGAGCACAGGACGACGGCCTTTGGGTTGGACCAGAGGGAAGTTCCTGCAGAGGGCATTGTTACCGGATTCGGCAAGGTGAATGGAAGGTACGTCGTAGCTGGCGCCGAGGATTACACCGCCCTTGCCGGAACGTTCGGAGAGTACCACGGTAAGAAGCTCTCATATGCGCTCGATTTCGCTAAGGACAAGGGATGGCCTTTTGTGACCATGAATGACTCGGCTGGAGCCCGTCTCCAGGAAGGAATGGACACGCTGGAAGCCTATGGCTGGACGTTCCGGTCCCAGATACTTGCTTCAGGGATAGTTCCTCAGATCTCCTTGTTGATGGGGCCTTGCCTCGGAGGGCAGGCATACCACCCGGTCATGATGGATTTCGTGATCCAGACGAGGGAAACGGGCTTCATGGGTATTGCTGGCCCTGCTTTTGTGAAGACGCAAACGGGTGAGGAGATCAGCCTTCAGGAACTCAGCGGCTGGAAGAGCCATGCTGTCAAGTCGGGGCAGACGCACATTGTAGCCGAGGATGATAAGGATTGCTTGGATAAGACCAAGGAGCTTTTGTCATTCTTCCCCTCTAATAACCAGGAAAAACCTCCGGTGGTAGAGACGAAGGATGATCCCGAAAGGACGAGCCCAGAGCTTGACTCCGTGATCCCGGATTCACCGACTCGCCCCTATGATATGTATCCGGTAATCAAAAGCATCGTGGACGATGGCTATTTTGCGGAGATACTCAAAGACTATGCCAAGAACGCGATATGTGGTTTCGCTCGTATGAATGGGCGGACAGTGGGGATCACATCCAATCAGCCAATGATGATGGCCGGAATCATAGACATCAACGCCGCCGATAAACTGGCCAGGTTCATACGCTTCTGTGACCTTTTCAATATCCCGATCATCTCCATGGTGGACTGCCCTGCCTATATGATAGGGTCTCAGCAGGATTGGGGGGGCATCTTGAGGCACGGGGCCAAATTGCTCTATGCCTGGGCAGATGCTACTGTACCTCTCATCTCGGTTATTCTAAGAAAATCGTATGCGGGAGCTCACTACGGCATGCTCGATAAGTCGATCGGTGCTGACTTCTGTTATGCCTGGCCGACTGCCAGGGTCACTATCGTGGGAGCGCAGACTGCTGCCAGCGTTATATTCGCCAAGGAAATCAAGGAATCGGACAATCCTGAAGAGACGAGAGCAAAGCGCGTGAAAGAGTATTCGGACCTCTATGAGAATCCGTATAAAGGCGCAGAGCGTGGATATATAGATGACATCATCATGCCAAGCGATACAAGGAAGATGATCAACAGGTCGCTGGATATTCTCGACCAGAAGTGGGAGCGTGAGTTCAAGTCGAGGCCTTGGAGGAAGTACTCCAACATCAATCTTTAAACGCTTGCTGCAGAGGGGCATTTAAAGCAGGATATCGAGTGATGTAATTATGCCCGAGGTGAGGAATGACATCTAAAAAGGAGGAGGCATGGATTTCACTTTCACTGAGGACCAGGAAAAACTCAGACAGGAAGCCCGGGATTTTCTGGAAGGGGAAATAAAGCAAGGGCTTTGGGAACCGAGGTGTGATGCCTGGATAGAGGACTATAACCCGGAATTCACCAAGAGGGTAGCGCAGCAGGGATGGCTGGGTCTTACCTGGCCCAAGGAGTATGGTGGACAGGGACGTAGTCACGTTGACCGCCTTATTGTTACTGAGGAAATGCTCCGATATGGAGCGCCGGCAGGCTGCCACTGGTTCGCTGACCGTCAGATAGGTGGCTCAGTGTTGAAATATGGCACTGAGGAACAGAAGAAGGAAATCCTCCCCCAGATTCTTAGCGGTGAAATGTATGTGGGGCTGGGAATGAGTGAGCCGGAAACCGGCTCAGACCTGGCGTCCATCCAAACGAAAGCTGTTGAGGACGGAGATGATTTCATCGTCAACGGACAAAAGACCTGGACCAGCGGAGGTTCGGTTATTAACTATATTTACCTTCTGGCCAGGACGGACCAGGAGGCCCCCAAGCACAGGGGAATAAGCGAATTTGTTCTCCCACTTGATCTTCCGGGAATCTCCCGGAGCCCCTTGATCGAGGTTACCGGTAAAGAGGCCTGGAACGATGTCTTCTTCGATGATGTTCGTGTTCCCAAAAAATGGTTGATTGGGACGCAGAATAAGGGGTTCTACCAGGTGATGGAGCAGCTCGCCTTTGAGAGGGGTGGTATGGAGAGGTTGATGGGGAACTATCCTCTGTTTAGCGAGCTCATCAAATTTGTGAATGAGACGGAATACAACGGAAAACCTCTCTCCCAGGATCCGATAATTCGTAGTAAGGTGGCGCAGCTTCAGTCAGAGTTCGAGGTTGGAAGGCTGTTCATGTATAAAGTCGCTATGGTTATGGATAAGGGCGGAGCCCCAACGGTGGAAGCGGCTATGTCCAAGGCCTACGGCACATCCTTTGAGCAGAGGCTGGCTAATACAGCCGTTGAGATCCTGGGGCCCTATGGCTTGTTGTGGGCTGATTCCAAGTACGTTCCTTTGAGAGGTCTCGCAACCCATTCCTATCTCGGCTCCAAAGGCTATAGCCTTCAGGCTGGCAGTACTGAGGTATTGAAGGGAATCATAGCTGGTCGAGGGCTGGGACTTGCAAGCAGCTGAAGATGGGCAAAACACTCTTAATGTAATGGGAGGAATACGATGGATTTAGAATTCTCTGAAGACCAGGAAATGTTAAGAAAGGTAGCACGGGACTTCCTCGAGGATAAGTGCCCAAAGACCACAGTCAGGGAGATAGAACTTGATGAGAAAGGATACTCGCCGGATCTGTGGCAAGAAATGGCTGGACTGGGCTGGCAAGGTATGGTGTTGCCGGAGAAATATGGTGGCACTGAGATGACGTTCCTCGATCTTTGTGTTCTGTTTGAGGAGATCGGGAGAGCATGCTTGCCGAGTCCGCTTTTCCCTACCGTTATATATGGAGCGATGCCCATCCTTGAGGCAGGGAGTGAAGAGCAGAAGGACAAGTATCTCCCCGATATAGCTGAGGGAAACTCTATCTTCACTATGGCTCTCATTGAGCCCCAACTTGGGAATGGCCCTCACGCTGTCAAAACAGAGGCCAAACAGTCCGGGGATGGATACACCCTCAACGGAACCAAGCTGTTTGTGCCTTATGCTCATGTTGCTGATTACTTCCTCTGCGTGGCCAGAACGAGCGGAAAAGAGGAGGGGATTAGCATTTTCATCGTCGATGCCAATAGCTCGGGAGTAAAAACCACGGTTCTCCAGACCATGGCGAACGATAAACTGTGTGAAGTGGTTCTGGATAATGTGCAGGTCCCCAAGGAGAATGTACTGGGAAGTGTGGACCAGGGCTGGCCCCAGGTTCAGAAGATAATGGAGAGGAATGATACGGCCAAGTGCTGTGAGCTAGTAGGTAATTTCCAATGGGTTCTGGAAGATACCATTGCCTATGCCAATGATAGAAAACAGTTTGGTCGCCCGATCGGCAGTTTCCAGGTAATCCAGCACTACTGTGCTGACCTGGCCACATACGTGGAGGGAACGAGACTCAGTGCTTATCAGGCGGCATGGCGGATAAATGAAGATATACCCTGTACCAAGGAAGTTGCTGTGGCAAAGGCATGGACGAGCAAGGCTTCTCCATCCATATTTGACATTGCACATCAGGTTCACGGTGCTATGGGAGTAACGCTGGACCACGATCTCCATTTCTATACCAGGCGTTCCAAGCCTGTCGATCTTACCTATGATGCTGGCGACTGCTATCGAGAGGTGGTTGCCAATGAGATGGGCCTCAAGTAGAGATAGCTGTGAGGATTCACGAGTATCAGGCCAAAGCCATTTTCTCTGAGTATGGCATTCCTATTCCCAAAGGAGGGATTGCCAGAAAGGCAGAGGAGGCTAGTGAGATTGCCAGCAGGATTGGCAGGCAAGTCGCAATTAAGGCTCAGGTACATGCTGGCGGGCGAGGAAAAGCCGGTGGCATCAAATCTGTCTCCTCTGAAAAGGCCTCAGAAACCGCTGCGGAACTGCTGGGGACGCGTTTTGTAACACCTCAGACTGGCCCTGAAGGGACGCCGGTTAATTCAGTCCTCGTCGAGGAAGCAGTCGAGGTTGAACGTGAACTCTACCTCAGTGTGGCTGTGGACTCCTCTGCTGCTATGCCAGTCATTATCGCTAGCGAAGAAGGCGGCATGGACATCGAGGAGCTCGCTGGCAGCGAACCTGAGAAGATCATCAGGGTTTATACTGACCCGGGCACCATGGGATTCAGGCCCTTTCTGGCACGCAAGATCGCCTTCTCGTTGAATCTGGCCCCTGAGCAGATCACGCCCGCGACTGAATTAATTGCTTCCCTCTACCGCTTGTTCTGGGAGAAGGACTGCTCACTTGCTGAGATAAATCCCCTGGTTGTAGCCAAAGATGGCCGATTGCTAGCGCTGGATGCCAAGGTCAATTTTGATGATAATGCCCTTTACCGCCACAAAGACCTTGCCGAAATGCGCGACAGTTCTCAGGAAAACCCGTTGGAGGTCGAGGCCAAGAGCAAGGGCATTGATAACTACGTCAAACTAGACGGCGATATAGGGATTGTAGTAAACGGCGCTGGGCTGGCAATGGCGGTCATGGACACGATCAAACTGGCCGGTGGGAATCTGGCCAACTTCCTGGATATCGGCACCACCAATGACCCGGAGCGCGTGGTCAATGCCTTCAGGATTCTTACGGAGGACCCCAATGTCAGGGCAGTGCTTGTAAACATATTCGGTGGCATGGCCCGCGTTGATACGATAGCCACAGGACTGGTCAATGCCTATGAATCGATGGATATCAGGGTGCCTGTGGTTGTGAGACTGGCCGGCACCAACATCGCCGAAGGCGAGCGCATACTGCGTGAGTCGGAGGTCAGCGTAATCAGGGCGAAGACATTCCGTGAGGCGGCCGACAAAGCCGTAGCCGCTGCACGGGGTGAGTAGGAGGAATCCATCACCATACTAATCGATGAGAACACCAGGCTGCTGGTCCAGGGCATCACAGGAGGTGAGGGCACCTTCCATACCCAGGGATGCCTGGACTATGGCACAAAGGTGGTGGCGGGTGTAACTCCCGGCCGGGGAGGTATGCTGTGGCAGGACAGGGTTCCGGTGTTCAACACCGTTCAGGAAGCTGTCAGAGAGACCGAGGCCAATGCAAGTATAATATTTGTTCCTGCACCTGCTGCTGCCGATTCCATCTTCGAGGCTGCCGATGCCAACCTTTCTCCAATTGTGTGCATTACCGAATTCATCCCTACGCTGGACATGCTGGCTGTCCAGCATTACCTCAAAGGCAAGGATATTCGACTCATTGGCCCGAATTGTCCCGGAGTTATTTCCCCAGGCAAGTGCAAGGCGGGGATCATGGTGGGGGAGGCCTTCACACAGGGCAAAGTGGGAATCTGCTCGCGGAGCGGGACGTTGACCTATGAAGTAGCTGCCATGCTCACTGAGGAAGGCATTGGCCAGTCGACCTGTGTGGGAATCGGCGGCGACCCGATTGTAGGAAGCACCTTTGTAGATATCCTTGAACTCTTTCAGCAGGACCCTCAAACGGATGCCGTGGTAATCATTGGGGAGATAGGGGGCACTGCCGAGCAGGACGCTGCTGCTTTCATAAAAGGAAAGATGCCCAAGCCCGTGGTCGCCTTTGTGGCGGGGAGCACAGCGCCGCCGGGCCGGCGCATGGGCCATGCAGGCGCTATAATTACCGGAAGTGCCGGGCAAGCTGACGAGAAGAAGAAAGCGCTCGCAAACGCGGGTGTTCGTATTGCTGAAAGCCCGCCGGATATTCCGGCTAAGTTAAGAGAGATTTTATAAGGCATGATTACTGGGGTAGGCTGGCTGACGTCAGCCAGCCTACCCCTTTGGCCTAAAACTCCTCTGCCGAAGCTTCTCTTGACATATATCACGTCCCCACGTAGCATTGTAATTGGGTCGTGCTAGGTGGGGAGCTAGCGGTGCCCTGTACCCGCAACCCGCTACAGCGGGGCTGAATTCCCACCTGAGATCCTTCTCTTTTGGGACTGCCTCTGTTAAGCGGCGTTGAAGATTGGGTCCTGCGCGGCAGAGAGCTATGAACCCCGTCAGGTCCGGGAGGAAGCAGCGGTAAGTAGTGAACTCTGGGTGCCGCAGGGTTGCCTGGTCTGAGCTGGCTGACAGGGGCAAGCCAGGGGAGAGGAGCAATGGTGGGTGCACGGCCCTTTTATTTTTGGCCAGTAATTCCTCTTCGCCCCGCTTAAACCTTGTTTATGAAGATCTTTCATGACCAGAAGTGGTAATCCGAAGTCGCCCCGAAGTAGAGACGCCTCCTCGCCAGGGGAATCTCAAACCCTGGTTGGTCAGTCCAAGAGTTTGTTGAGACAATTCGGACTTCATGCCAGAAAGGGTCTGGGACAGCATTTCCTCACCGACAGGAATGTCCTTGGTAAATCGATCTCAGCGGCGGATTTGGGACCCGACGATGTGGTGGTGGAGGTGGGGCCGGGGCTGGGGATACTGACCGAGGAACTGGCCAAAACAGCAAAGAAGGTCATCGCCATAGAAGTCGATCCTCAAATGTCCGCCATACTCTCTCAGAGGCTCGGACATCTCTCAAATGTAACTATCGTGGAGGCTGATGTTTTGCAGGTTGACATAAATGAGGTGGTAGGCTCCGCAGCCGGCCACGGTAAACCTGGATACAAGGTAGTGGCCAATCTGCCATATTTCATAGCCACAGCGGCAATCCGGGGTTTCCTGGAGGCCGAAGTGAAGCCAGAGCGTATGGTGGTAATGGTACAAAAGGAGATAGCTCAAAACATCGTGGCGGCTAGCGGCAAGAACGGGATCCTGAGCATAAGCGTGGCTCTCTATGGCAAACCGTCTTTGGTTTCCTATGTAAGGCCACGGAGCTTCTATCCTCCACCTGAGGTCGACTCAGCCATAGTAAGGATTGATGTGTATGAGCGCCCCGCTCTGGATGTCGATACGGAGGACTTCTTCCGTGTGGTCAAGGCCGGTTTCAGCAGCCCCAGGAAACAATTGCGAAACTCCCTTGCGCACGGACTCTCGATTCCGCCATCCACGGCTGCTGTATTGTTGAATGAGGCAGGCATATCACTGCAGAGAAGGGCTGAGACCCTGAGCCTTGAGGAGTGGGGGAAGGTGTATGAGGCTGTTTTGGGAAAATTAAAAGATAAAAATTGAAAATTTAAAAGCTGGAAGTTTCTAGTGTTTTGGGTAGGGGCGAATTTATTCGCCCTAAATACTCAGGGAGGCTAAAGCCTCCCCTACCCCTAGTATCTTTAGTTACTGGGGTATATTCGTCATTCCGTGCCCCGTATCGAGTACGGGATAAACTTGACACGGAATCCAGGCGTAGGGCGGGATTTTATACCCCGCCATAATCGGTGGCATATGAAATGCCGCCCTACATTTGGCGTGCCGGAATGACGAAGTACAGGGATGGAATGGTTACTATCTTTGCTCACGCCAAGGTAAATCTGAGTCTTGAGGTTTTGGGGAGGCGTGATGATGGTTATCACGAGATCGTCAGTGTCCTTCAAAATTTAGACCTCGCGGATGTCCTGACTGTTGAGCCGGCATCCGATTTGGGATTCATGTGCCCTGAGGTTAGCAGGGTCAGGTCTGATTTGCTGGAAGAAGCTGTAATGGAAGCGGCAAATATCGTCAGGGACCAAACAGGCTACACAGGCGGAGCACTCATCAGACTGGGGGAAATTAACGTCCCGCGTGCAACTGGTCTCGGGGCGAGTTCCAGCCTTCCTGCCGCTGTGCTAAAGGGACTTAACGAGGTGTGGTCGCTTAAACTGTCTTTTGAGGAATTGACCAGGTTAGCGTCGGAAATTGGCTCCGACACTCCGTTCTTCCTGTATGGCGGGACGGCTCTGGCAGAAGGGCGTGGTGAGAAGGTAACCCCCCTCCCCTCCCCACCCCCCACCTGGCTCGTGCTCCTCAACCCGCGTTTAGACATTGGCCCCTCCAAGACCGCCACCCTCTACCGCGCACTGAACCCTTCCCACTTTACATCCGGTGCCCTGACACAGGAACTGGTGAATACCCTCCGACAAGGAAATCGCTTGCAACCCTCCATGCTTTATAATACATTTGAGAATGTGGCGTTTGACGTTTTCCCGCAGCTAGAAGAATACCGTCGAATGTTTCTCGATGCTGGCGCTGGTGAGGTCCATCTTGCCGGTGCTGGCCCGGCGCTCGTTAGCCTCGTCCCTGATAAGCAGTACGGCGAAACTTTGGTAGAGTCTTTACGTGGTTGGGGACTGGAAGCTTATTTAACTCACACGGTGTAGCATTCCGATATGGAAGTAAGAAATTTGGTGAACAGGGAGTCTGTAGAGCAATTCCTCTACAAGGTCCTCACCAACAAGGGCCTGATGGTGGTAGCGGTCCTTGCCATCATAGTCGCTTCGGTTGTGGTGTATCAGCTTGACATCGACTGGCGAGGGCAGGTGGAGAAATGGGGGTATTTTGGTGTTTTCTTCTTGATGCTTGTCGGGAGCATGACCATCCTCTTTCCACTCCCGTTTGAGGCGATCCTTGCCACTACCCCGGGAATTATGGGGGTCGCAGGTGTAGAGCTATTCTGGCTGGGACTGGTAGCCAGCATTGGCGGTGCATTCGGCGAGGTCACGGCATATTTCGCCGGGTTGTGGGGAAGGGTGGCCATAACCGGCAAATACAGAGAGGGTTACAGCAAGGTGGAAAACGGGATGAGGCGTTTCGGCGGACCGGCTATATTTGTTTTCGCCCTCACACCACTGCCTTTTGACCTTGTGGGGTTAGCAGCCGGGACACTGAGATTTCAGCTGGGAAAGTTTGTTCTGTATTGCTGGGCGGGACGTCTGGTAAGGTCTCTTATAATCGTCTATCTGGGATGGATAGGCTGGGACTCCATTCAGAAATTGTTTTCCGGTGCAGGATGCTAGGCCTACCTTTTACTGCTGAGTGGAATCGTAACGGGCCCGTCATTGTGGATTTCAACATTCATGTATGCCTGGAATTGACCGGTTTCAACGGTGAGTCCCTGTGAGCGAAGGAGACTGGCGAAGTGTTCTATCAGTGATTCAGCTTCCTCGGGTGGAGCGGCATCGAAAAAGCTGGGACGGCGACCTTTCCGCGTATCGGCGAGGAGCGTGAACTGGCTTATCACTAGGACCTCGCCCTGAATGTCCTGGACAGAAAGATTGAACTTGCCGTTTTCGTCCGCGAATATACGGAGAGTGGAGATTTTATCTGCCAGGAACTTCGCATCGTCGTCCGTGTCGCCGGACGCCACTCCCAGGAGCACAACAAGCCCTTGCCCGATCTGGCCCACCACATTCCCGTCGACACTGACGGAGGCTCTGGAGACCCGCTGTAGAATGGCTTCCATCGGCTCACCAGATATGTATCGCCATTCCCTGCCTGGCAGGGAATGGCTCAATCATCTCTTAAATGCCAGAAGTAAGCTAGCTTTCGCTTTCAGCCGTTGCCCCTGACCCGGACGATTCCTTTGCCCCGGATTCTTCGTGCTCGCCGTTCTTCCTGGAGTTGGCTAGAGCTGGATTCGAGGAGCCCTTGGAGTAATCGGTGACGTAAAAGCCGCTTCCCTTAAAAATGATAGGGGTTGGTTGAAAAACACGCCTCGCTTCGTTATTACACTCAGGGCAAGTAGCTACCGGTTCGGCGTCGAAGCTTTGCCTCTTATCAAAGCGGCAGCCACAGGAAGTGCATTGGAATTCATATATGGGCATGATGACCTCCAACCTCTTAGTACACAAGTTAGCACTCCCTTCACGAGAGTGCTAAATAAAATATAGCATGCCAGTCACTCTGTGTCAAGCGACACGGAGGCAAGGCGGTCGTATATCGCCCCGCTACTGCTAAGCGTGCTCTTCATAAGGCTCAGATGCTCAACGGTGAATGCGGGTTTGTCCTTGACCTCATAGTCACTGACCAGGCTTCCCACGGCCGAGCGCTCGCGGGAGCTGGCCTTATCTCTTATCCGGCCAATTGTAAGATGCGGTGAAAATTTCCTCTTTTCCGCAGCGAACCCAAGCTTAGCCAGGGCCTGGTCGACTTGCTCCTGCAGGTTCACCGCCGTGGGCACATCACCTTCTACCCCAACCCAGACAACCCTGGGCGACTTCAGGTTCGGGAATGCGCCCAGTCCTCCCAGTTGCAGGGTAAACGATTTTGTCTCTGATGCTGCCTCGGTGAGTGCCCGGGTTATGTTTTCCACGCTCTCAGCAGAGATATTTCCCAGAAACTTGAGCGTTAGATGCACTGAGTTGGAATTGACCCACTTGACGGACCTCTCATAGCCCGGGCTGATATCCCTCAGGATTTTTGCCAGGCTGTTCTTGACCTCTTCAGGCAGTTCGATGGCAACAAACGCACGAATCGTTTCCATCAATCGATCCCCAACAGTCTGCGCGCGTTTCCTCCCAGAATAGCATCCTTGCTCTCCTGAGGCATGTCCAGGCGCTCAAGCGATTTTATGATCCTTCTCTGTGTGATCAGAGGATGATCGCTTCCGAACAGGATCTTCTCCGTTCCCACAAGGTCGGCCACGCGCGGAAAGACATCATATTTGTAGAGGAATGGAGAGGCCGCCGTGTCGAAGTACACGTTCTCCAGCGCTTCAGCGACCTCCGGCATTAAAGCGTAAAACGGGAGCCCTCCGCCCCAGTGAGCGCAAACGGTGCGAAGGTACGGGAAATTCGTTATGAACTTGTAGAGCACCCCCGGCAGCACGTTCCCCTTTCCAGGGTAGATGTGCCCAACCGGTTCGGTGGAATGAGTAAGAATGATCATGTTGTATTTCTTCGCGGTCTCGGCAATCGGCTCCATAAGGTCTTTGTCGGCAAGGTCGAAATTCTGGGAATGTGGCATCATCTCCCCGATGCCACGGAGCCCTCCTCTCGCGCAGCGCTCAACTTCCTTTGCCGCATCTTTCGAGTTTGGCTGTATAGAGCAGAACCCGACCAGCCTGTCAGGGTATTTGTTCACTGCTTCCATTATGTAGTCGTTTGTCCTTTTGCAGATATCATGGGTTGTCCAGCCGGTGTTGAGAGCAACTGACCAGTCGATCCCATCCTGGTCCATGCTTTCGATGAGGTCATCGGCGGTGGCAATCCTGGGCTTGGGTCCGGAGTGAATAGATTGATATAGTGGATCCTGAATAGCCTTTGTGTCTCGCCCGTCTTTCACAGATGGAGGGACTATATGAGTATGGAAGTCTATTATCACGTTTGAATTATAGCAAGCTATGCTTGGAGGGTCAAACTCACGACTCAACAAACCCAACGCACTCTACAAACTCTATAAACCTAAAGAGCCCTACTTGGCTCTCGGGTGTGCCCGATCGTAGACCTCTCGCATGTGATCGTCTGTTAGGTGGGTATAGACTTGAGTGGTGGAGATGTTGGCGTGCCCCAGAAACTCCTGTAGCTCTCTCAGGTTCATCTTTCCACTGCGTAGCAGGTGTGTGGCAATGCTGTGGCGGAGAGTGTGAGGCGTGATCTTGTCGATGCCCGCAGCTTCGGCATAGTTCTTCAGGATAAGCCAGAACCCCTGCCGTGTGAGCCGTTGCCCTCTTCGGTTTACAAACAGCGCCTTTTCGTTCCCGGGTGCGATTTGTGGTCGCGCGTCGTTAATGTATTCGATCAAGTCGCGGATGGCCTGCTCGTGCAGTGGAATCATTCGCTCCTTTGATCCCTTGCCGAAGCAGCGCACAAAACCATCATCAAGGTTGAGGTCATCAAGGTCGAGGGAGACCATTTCGGAAACACGGAGGCCGGTAGCGTAGAGCAGTTCCAGCATGGCCTTGTCCCTTTTTGCCTCTGGCGTTGCGTGTTTGGTGGGTTGAGCTAGCAACTCGTCTATCTGGGAGGTTGAAAGGATGTTAGGCAGGGCTTTGTCCAGCTTCGACCCCACGAGTTTTTCAGTGGGGTCTTTCTTCATAATATCCTCGCGTACAAGGTAGTGGAATAGCGATCTCACGGCAGCGGTCTTGCGAGCGACCGATGTAGGCGTATAGCTTCTTTCCCGAAGCTTTATGATATAGTTCAGAACCCTATCGTGGTCAATTGCCGTCAGCCCATCTTCGCCCTGAACACCGGCAAGGTCAACGAACTGGTTCAGGTCATTCCTGTAGGCAGAGACGGTGTTCGACGAGAGCCCTTTCTCCACCGATAGATAGTTCAAGAAGTTCTCAACCAACCTGTTCATGGTATCACCTCTCCATGCGGTTGACGTTGGTGCGATTATAGAATATCGCCTCACCGCAAGACTTGGTCGTATTTGGGGGTATTCTAGCACACTTGTCACTTATTGTAAAGTAATGGGGGCGTTGAGACTTTGCTAGGCCCTGTGTAGAATAAGCATAGATTCTCGATGGACATAGATGTTGGATTTGCTCTGTTGCTGACCACGCTGGCAGGTCTATCCACAGGGATAGGCAGTGCCGTAGCCTATTTTATAAGGACGCCGAAATATTCGTATCTTGCGGTGATGCTTGGTTTCTCTGCCGGCGTCATGGTCTATATTTCCTTTGCCGAGTTGCTAAAGACCGCTGTTGATGATGTAGGGTTTGCCGTTGCCAACATAGGATTCTTTTTGGGCATCCTGGTCATCGGGGTAGTGGATATGCTTATTCCACATGAGTACGAGCATGAACATGTGGAGAATACGCACCCTCGCGTTGCTGCCCGGAGCAAGGTGGATCAGAAAGATAAGAACACGTCAGATATTGTGCCCGTTAGCGACCAATCATCGCCGGTTCTCATGCGGGTGGGATTGTTCGTGGCTTTGGGTATTGCCATACATAATTTCCCTGAAGGACTGGTGACATTTAGCAGTGCAGCGACAGGCGACATTGCCCTGGGGTTGGTAGTTGCCGTTGCCATCGCTGTCCATAATATTCCTGAGGGCTTAGCTGTTTCCGTGCCCATCTTCTATGCAACGGGCAGCCGGCGGAAGGCGTTTATCTATTCTTTCTCATCAGGACTGGCTGAGCCTGTGGGAGCACTCCTCGGATATGCGATATTGATGCCTTTTCTGACGCCTACTCTGTTATCAACGCTTCTTGCGTTTGTTGCTGGTATAATGGTGTATATAAGTCTGGACGAGCTGTTGCCTCTGGCACATCGCTATGGGGAGGAACACCTTGTGATTATCGGCACAGGGGCAGGCATGATGGTTATGGCAGCAAGCCTGTACCTGCTGGGTTGATGTTGTGGGAGATTGATGCATTATGAAGGGGATGCGAGGGCTTCGCACACTGAAAGAAAAACCTGATATAATTTTGGCTGTGAGATGGTTTATTGAAGTTTAAATGCAAGCAACTGTTGACTGAAAACTTCGTTAAGAAAGGGGAATGATGTACCAAAAAATACTGGCACCGTTGGACGGCTCGGAGATAGCGGAGTGTACGCTGCGGCATCTTAAGACGATCGGGACCGGGTGTAACGTGCCGGAGATAGTGTTGCTGATGGTCGTAGAACCCGTTCGCCAAGCTTATGGAATTGGCGAGCACATGGTCCGCGATGCAAGGCAGAAAGCCGAGGATGCAGCGAAGGATTACCTTTCCAGGATGGCGAAGGACCTCGAGGAAGACGGAGCGAGGATTGAGACCGTGGTGGTGTCGGGGCAGCCGGAGGAAGCCATACTGGACTATGTCGAGAAGAACCAGGTAGACCTTGTCATTATGAGCACACATGGCAGGTCGGGGGTCTCCCGCTGGCTACTGGGCAGTGTGGCACAGAGGGTAGCCAATCATTCGCCGGTTCCGGTGTTGATGGTACCGTCGCCTTTTCGGGCGAGGGGGTAATTATTTCCTGGGGAAATAATTCACATTGCCTATACCTTTAAAATCCGTTTTGCTGGTGGTTGGAGTGAAGGCTCAGCTGATGCAAAGCTCTGCATCAGGTTAGTGGCCAACTGGAGCACTTTATGTGGTTTACATAATCTTGTTGAGATCAACTTCCAATCCCGCCGCATGGAGCTCACGAGCCAGTGACAACTGCCAAGCCCCCGCGTCATCAAGTGGCGTATATATAACGCCCTTATAGTCTGAAGGTATTTTTACGTCATTTTCATACAAGGCAGCTACTCGGCCGCTGCTGAGCCGTCCTAGAAAGAATCCCAGCTCCAAAATCACGTTTTGCCTTGCTCGAGGAAGAAGGGCATCATCATCTTTTGCGCGACCTACATCATCAGCCGTTAGAAGAACAACCGCGAATCCCACATCTGCGTAATCAAAGAACTTCTCAATTACTGTCCTGCCCTTATTGGGTTTTTCATTCAGGATAATTGGGTCCAGATCAATTCTTTCGAGGAACCTTGCCACTGAGTTGCGGATTGCTTCATTGTGCCCATGAACAACAAATACTCGCTTAGAGGACGTATGCGATTGATGTTCTGGCGAGGAGAAGTTGTTATCGGATTCTGTCCAGTATTCCTCAACTTCACCAATCATTGATTGGAGAAGAGTCTCGGAGGTCATTCTCCCTTTTGAAAAGCATTGGCAAAGGCGGCCTCAGCATTTATAGAACTATATGCGCGTGGTGAGAAACAAATCTCCTGAAATTCCTTGACATGGCGCGAGTTTTCTCCAAAGAGGTGCTGTAAAGCAATCTCCGTGTCGCGTTGCCATCTTTTAAACTCTGGATCAGTCGGGTCACTAGCGTTCAACTCTTTGAGAGCCTGAAGGCGCCCTTGTAGTTTGTCAACGGCATATTGTTTATCCATATAGTATCTCTACTCCATGGCAAGAAGGCAACTCTTTTGGTGCTATTTTAGCACCAATCACATTTGATGGCAAAGCAATTACCCCACAATTCCATAAAACAGAGGTAAGGTGCCACAAACTTCTTGACGGAGGGCAGGTGGGGAAGCGATAATCAGAATACACAGGTATCTGCCCATGTGCTTAAACAGGATACCGTCAAGTTGACATAAACTAAGTAGTCGGAGGATACATGGGGGACAAAGTATACAAAACCGACGAGGAGTGGCGAGAGCTACTCACTCCCGAACAGTATCGGGTTACCAGACAGAGGGGGACCGAGGCGCCATTTAGCGGAGTTTATTACAACTTCGACGGGAAGGGCATGTACTGCTGCGTGTGTTGTGGTAACGAGTTATTCAGTTCGGAGGCCAAGTACGATTCCGGTACAGGCTGGCCGAGCTTTTGGGCGCCATTTTCCCATGAGAGCGTTGTCACGGATACCGATACCAGTGAGGGAATGATGAGGACCGAGGTTCTATGTAGCAGATGTGGTGCCCACCTCGGGCATGTGTTTGATGGTGGTCCCCAGCCAACCGGACGTCGCTATTGCATTAACTCGGTAGCGCTCAGATTTGCCGAACGCTGAGGAGGGTTCAGTGGTTTGGAAGATGTAGTTGACATAATATATAGTGCCCGGTTGTTGGGTTCAGAGAAAACTGCTGCCTTGAATCAATTGGATCCTGAAAACTCTATGCACGCAATTGAATCGGCTCATATCCCTTCAATTTATGAAACCAGATGCCGGTAGGAGGAATGTCCAATGAGGGTATGCAAGTTGATAATAGATGTTCTGGTACCCCATGAACCTGATATCCTTACCTATACTGAAGGAGTAACTCAGCTAAATGGCGTGGAAACTGTCAAGCTGCGCGTCGAGGAAGTAGATGATCGCACCAAGACCATCCAAATGACAGTTGAAGGAGACGCTTTGAGATTTGATGATATAAAGTCGACTATTGAGGACCTTGGCGGAGCAATACACTCCATTGATGAAGTCACGGCAAATGCCTCTCCTAAAGAGGAATAACCATGACCGTAGGCGGCTGGTCAAGGGCGAAGTTTTTCAGAGGCTTTGTGGATGGAGGACTCTCTACATTGGGCATTGTTATCGGGGCATCAAGTGCTGAATCAGCGGTAATAGTTGCGGCTGGTGTGGGAGGGGCCCTGGCCAACGCTGTTTCCAACGTGCTTAGCGCTTTCTCTGCTGAAGGTGCTGAGAGATATGATAATCTCCGCCAAGTGGAGAAGGCCATGGTTGATAGAGACCTTAAGGATACAAGGCTTGAGATGGAGAACAGTAGATTGACATTGAAGGCGGGAGTCATCGATGGAATTGCCACAATGTTCGGGGGGGCTATACCCATACTCCCTTACATCTGGTTGCAGACTTCACAGGCTATATTTGTATCAACCGGAGTGGTTATCGCGGCAATATCACTCATCGGTGTACATCTGGGAAGGGTATCGAGGCGGAATATCTTTGTCTCGGTTATCAAGATGGCCTTCTATGCGATATTGGTCGCGGTTGCGGTGTATTTTATCCAAAAGGCGATTATTCCCTAGCATCTGAGTACATGGTGCGATAATATACTCAACAAACTCAAAGAACTCAAGAAACTTTCTTGATAGGGAGGTGTATTCACATGGTCGAATCCCAGGACCAGGCAACAACCTCTGTGACATATGAACTCAGCATTGGGGCGGAAGAGGCTGAACTAGGAACCAGGAAGCTACTGTCCAGGAATGGTAAGAAGCTTGAGGTGAACATTCCTGCAGGGGTAAAAACCGGCAACACGGTCAAGTTGACAAATGCTTTGCAGGTGACCGACGGACGTCAGGGCGATATATTGATTCGGATTAAGGTCAAGGACGAACAATCCGCGGGGGTTGTAGAGGTCACTGACAGTACGTTTCAACAGGAAGTGCTGCAAAGCAGCGTGCCCGTGGTAGTGGACTTCTGGGCTCCGTGGTGTGGGCCATGCCGCACGATTGCGCCGATAACGGAGAAACTGGCAAACGAGTATCAGGGGAGCATCAAATTCTGCAAGATAAATGTCGATGAGAACCGTCAGACAGCCGAGCGTTTTCAGGTCATGAGCATACCACTCCTGATCTTTTTCAAGGATGGTGAAGCGGTCGACCAGAGTGTTGGGGCGGTTTCTGAGGATGCGCTTCGATCGAAGTTGGAATCAATGATATGAAGAGAGGGAGTAAAGCATGAATACAGTGTTGGGCAAGCAGTTTGTGCCCGAGAAGATAATCGATAATCCTTCGGATGAGACCCTCAGGGAATGGTCTCTTCTGCAAGGTGGGATCGTCACTGAGTTTGGCAATCTCTCCGTAGTAAGCCAGGTGCGCAACCGCATGGCGAAGCTGACCGAAGTGATAATGGGCGATCCTGATCAGGAAGATCAGGAGCTCATCGATGAGGTTTTGGCCTACCTCAAAGGCAAAGAAATGATAATGCTGGACAGGACCATGTGTATGGAACCGGAGTTCAAGAAAGCGTGCCGGCTCTATGTGACATCTGAATATGCCAGGTTGCCGCTTATGTGGGGCAACACTCTGTTCCCGCCGGAGGGCCGCGAACCCGATTTCGTGACCATCGCCGTGCCCGAGTGGAGAGAGAAGAAGGTCCTGGTATTCCCTGAGATGGGTTTGACCATCGTCCTCGGGAGCGATTACAAAGGGGAGCAGAAGAAGGCGATGCTGCGGCAGGTCATGTACTGGGCGAAGAAGGAAGGGAATCTCGGGCTGCATGCAGCGGGGAAGATCCTGAAGGTGAAGAGAGAAGGCAAGCTAAAGGACTTTGGATTCCTGCTGTTCGGCCTGAGTGGCACAGGTAAGACCACCCTATCGTGCCATTCGCATTGGTTGGGCTTCCCCGAGTCGGTTGTCATTCGCCAGGACGACGTTGTCATTCTCAAGAAAGACGCCACTGGGGTGGGGACCGAGGACTCGTTCTACATAAAGACGGATGGGCTGGAACCCAGTTCACAGCCATTGCTTTATGCCGCTGCTTTGAGTCCCAGAGCTATACTGGAGAATGTCACAGTGGCACCGCAAACAGGCAAGGTGGATTTCTCGGATACCAGCCTGACATCCAATGGCCGGGCGATGGTGAAGAGAAAGGATATCGCTTTTACGGATAATCAAGTAGATATGGGGCATGTTGACGCCATACTATTCATTACGAGGAGAGAGGATATCCAACCTCCGGTTGTCCGGCTTACGCCGGAGTGGGGTGCGGCGGCGTTTATGCTCGGGGAATCGGTGGAGACCTCCGCCGGCGACCCGGACCAGGCCGGCAAGTCGATAAGGGTGGTTGGGACCAACCCGTTTATTGTGGGATCTCACTCGGATGAGGGCAACATCTTTCTGGAGATTCTGAGGCAGAATCCGCACATCGAATGTTTCATCCTCAACACGGGTAGTGTGGGGGGAGGGGCGAGGGGGCAGAAGATAATGGTGAAACACTCGGCAAAGGTAATGGAGATGATCGCCAGGGACGAGATTAAATGGCAGAGGGATGACTTCTGGGGATATGATGTGCCGACGGAAATCCCGGGGATGGATGTTGACCGCTTTGATCCTAAAAACTACTACAGCGAGGATCAGATGGAGAAGCTCTCTTCCGATTTGAAGAAGGAAAGACGTGACTGGCTTTTACAGTTTGAGTCGCTTGACGAAGATATTTTGAACGTACTGAGAGATTAACAGTTATTAGCCATGGTGGAAGAAAAGAGCAAGTATCATCTGTGGCGTCATCATGCGTGGGCAGGGCTCGGACTTCTTTCCGTGCTGCTGGCTATCCTTTACTTTATTCCCTGGGTTCCGCGATGGGCCTTGTTGCCAGTCGCCGGGGTGCTAATTCTATACATACTGGTCGCTTTGTTCTTTACGTACAAGTATCGAAAGGCATTGGCGGAATCAGAGAGCGGGACTGGCTCTTCTCACGAGGATTACCAGAAGCAAGAACTTGATGCCAAGAGTGAGAAAGAACGATTGAAGGTGGAGAAGAAGAGGGCAAAGGCCGCTGCGAAAGCAGAGAAGAAAAAGGAGCAGGATTAAGGTGAGCGCTTTCCTTCTGATCATGCGTCTATGTAATAGAAAAGAAAAAAGGAGGGAACAGATGGTCAAATTTAAAACGCTTTTCGGGGTTGCTGCGCTCGTTCTGGTGGTGATGCTCTCTCTTGCATGTGTTCCGCCCCAACAGTCGGCGTCGCCGGAGGTGACACAGGAGGAGAGCCGGGAAGTTGCAGAGGAATTTGTACGAAATAGCCCCACTTTTGCTTTCGATGGCATGGAGGACACCCTTGAGCTCGTGGAGACCCTGTACCCCGATATCGAGCATGCCTGGGGATTTGTCTTTCACTTCGATTGCAGGCATGGCGGCTATGGAGACAGGACCGGGAAAATGGTTACCCAGGCTATAACTCCTCATGAAGCGACGGTAAACGTTGAACGCGGGGAGGTGAAAACCGCTGTTTTGGACGGAAAGTGGGACATGATAAACCAGAAGATGCTTGATGAGCAGGGAAGCACTGAGAGTGAAGGGACATCGGAGGCGCCAGCGGTGAGTGTCAACGCATCATACAACAACGAGCAGGTTGAGCTCAATGTTGGGGAGCTTTTGGAAGTAACCCTGGAGTCCAATGCCTCAACGGGCTTTCAGTGGCAGCTGGCTGAGATAACGGACCCAGATGTAGTGGAAAAGAAGACAGATGAGTATGTGGAACCTGAGGGAGATGAGCAGGTGGTAGGCGCTCCGGGCAAGGAAATCTGGACCTTCAAAGCCCTTGATGAGGGCACGGCTAATATCTCCATGAAATATTGCCGACCGTGGGAGGAAGACGCAGATCCAGCTAAGACGTTTGTGCTGACGGTAGTGGTAAAGTAGAGTGTAGAAGCGAGACCGATGTTCGGCTTTAAAGCCGAACATCGGTCTCGCTGAATTGCCCACGTGTTGCTGATCACTTAGAAAGATTATGATCCTGGTTCTTCTGTCTCCTGTTTGCCTACAACACTGTTCTTCAGGAACCTCAGTTTGTTCCCGTCTTCTACCTTCAGAACCACTTCGTTCTCAGTGACGGAATCGACTTCGCCGTAGATTCCCCCTGCCGTGATGACTTTATCGCCTCTTTGCAACTCCTGGATTAGCTGTGAATGTTGACTCTGTTTCTTGCGCTGTGGGCGGATCATTAAGAAGTACATCACCGCGAAAATCAGCACGAGGAAGATGATCATGGTTATAAAACCACTGCTTCCGCCTTCTGAGTCTGTTGGTTCAGTACCAGTACACCCTCCCAGCAGGATTATGGACATCACCGCTAAAAGCGAGATGCCATATGCCATGTACTTTCCGATTCCTCTCATTCTTGCCTCCTTGAGTAGTGCTTACTTGGAAAGTGCTTTTTCAGGTCTAACCTACCACGTCAAGAGTTTATCATAATATCGCTGACTTTCCTAGGTGGGCGGGAGCTATCCGACTAAATATCCCACCAAAACCCCGATTGACATAAGTAGCGGTGTTAACAATACAACGAGGACATTCGTCCCCAAAGCCGGGAGCAAACTCTTTATGTGGTTGTGATTTTTAAGCGCGCTTTTCATGGCCTTTACCCCCAGTGGTACCGTCAACAAACCGAGTAATGCCAGGGGTGGCAGTATATTCGCTACTACCCCTGCGATGATCGCAATATAGGCCAGAATAGCTATCACGCAATATATCATGGCCGCTGCGCCGGTTCCGAGGATTATCGGGAGGTGCTTTCTCCCCACGCTCCTGTCAGCTTCCACGTCGGGGAATTCATTTAGAAGCAGTAGGTTGGCGATGAGGAGTCCGGCTACAAGGCTTACTATCAGTGCTGAAGCGCTGTATGTCCCCGACTGGGTAAAGTACGTACCCAGCACCATAAGTCCGAAGCCAAGGCCAGGGCCGACGAATTCAGTTACATAAGACAGCTTCGTAAGGTAAGGAGTGTATAGATAGATGATCAAGATGCCGGCTAGCCCGATTGGCAGAATCGCCCATTTATACACTGTGATAAAGTATATGCCGATGAACAGCACGATCGCTAGATTGCTAAGTCCCAGAAGAAGCACGTGGCGGGGTTTCATCGAAGCTGCGGGCAGTATTCCGCTGCCGCCGCTGAACGGGGTTCGCATGGTCTTGAGATCTATACCGCTTTTGTAGTCAAAGTAGTCGTTAAGCACATTGACGCCTATATGGGCACATAGAGCTCCGATAAAGGCCAGCACAAGGTGCAGCACATTTAGCGGAATGCCGTCGTAGAGGGAAGCGGCTATTCCCGTAAAGACGCAGACCGGCACAAGCAACAGGAACTGCGGTCTTGTTTCCGCTAGCCAGGTTTTCAGTTTACCTATCTTTCTCCTCCAGGGTCATTCGTATCAGGAGTGGAGATTGCTCCTATGGATTCCTTCTCACTATTATCTCATCTCCCAGTCTCAAGTTCAAACTCTCCGCGGCATTGCCGTTTTTCACAGCTATCTCGAGCTTTCCATCGCTGCCGATGAGAGCCAGCAGTTCATTCCCTTCGGCATAGGAAGAACTTAGCCCTTCTATGGAGTGATTTTTGATGTGTATTACGGGATTTTCAGGGATATCATCGCGGCTTATATCGGTAATTGCGTTTCCAAAACGGTCAATGTGGATCACATGTCCGACGAGGGAACCATCTGCCTCGCTACAGGGTTTGGTGCGGGGTAGTGTTAACAATGACGTTACAGGTTCCCCGAATTCGGAAATTGGGATCCTCAGGGAAAGATGTGCTGCCACAGGTGCGAAGATGTCACGTCCGTGGAATGTGGAGCTCACGGGATGATTCCAGAATTGTGGGTTGGTGATACTTACAGCTTCGAATGGCTTTTCGACTACATAAGTCAGGACGCCGTTGTCGGGGGCGATGAAAAATGCTCTGCCTACCTTCACGGCCAGTGCATTTCTCCCGGTACCTACGCCAGGGTCGACCACCACAATATGGGTAGTGCCGTCCGGGAAATAGCGCCGTGCTCTGTCCAGGATATAGGCAGCCTCATACGTATTTTGGGGTTCGATATCGTGGGAGATATCGACGATTGTGACATCGGGGTTGATGTTGAGGATAACCCCTTTCATGGCAGGCACATAGGGGTCGCGCGTGCCAAAGTCGGTTGTGAGGGTGATAACGGGACTCGAGTTCATTGGGCTTGTTGGGTTTGCTGGGATCCTTGAGTGTATCGTTTGTCAAATACCAACTAAGTTTACCCCATACTAGTGCTTACGGTTGATACTGCCACGTAGAGAACTGCTAGGATGATGGTCAGTCTGAAAATGGTTTGTTCCAGACCTCGCCTTGTGCGGAATCCTCCGCTTTCGGTTCCTCCGAAAAGTCCTCGCGCCCCGTGTGCGCCCTTTGCCTGAAGTAGGACAATACCGATAAGGACCAAAGAAATAATAATCTCAGCAGCATAAATACCGGTCATTTTACCTTCTCCTCCAATAATTTATTTACGAGTTCCGGTTTTGCCCGGCCCTTGGTTTGTTTCATCACCTGTCCTGTCAGGAACTTCAGCGCTTTACTCTTGCCCTGCTTTATATCCTCTACCGCCTTGGGGTTGTCACGGATTACCTGTTCAATGATTGGCTCGATCTCGTCCTCGCCGGTGATTTGGGTGAGTCCTTTCTCATCGACTATCTCTTTGGGAGTCTTCCCTGTAGTAAACATATCCTCAAACACTTGCTTGGCCAGAGTCACGTTCAACGCTCCTTGATCGATCATGTTCATCATATCCATCAACTGCTGTGGGGTTACTCTGGATTCAGTGATTCGTATTCCCTGCACATTGAGCATGCGGAGGAACTCTCCCAACATCCAGTTGGCGACTGCCTTGGCACGTCCGTTTGAGAGTTGCTCCGATGAGGCGAGTTTGATGCAGGACTCGAAATACTCCGCGAACTCCCTGGAACTTGTCAGAAGGTCAGCATCATATGCCGATAGGCCGTACTCCGACTGGAAGCGTTGCCGTTTGGCATTGGGCAATTCAGGGATTTTGGACCTTATCTCCTCGACCCACACGCTCTCCACGGTCAGTGGCGGCAGGTCAGGCTCGGGGAAATAGCGGTAGTCGTGTGCATACTCCTTGCTCCTCTGCGAAACCGTAATCCCCTCTTCTTCAACCCACCCCCTCGTTTCCTGGACCAGCTGCCCGCCTTCCTCGATGACCTTTTGTTGCCTCTCCTGTTCATATTTGAGAGCAGAGTATACCGCCTTGAAGCTGTTCATGTTCTTGACTTCCACCTTGGGGTATGGTTTTTCACCAGAGCGCAGACTGATATTGGCATCGCAGCGGAAGCTTCCGTCCTCCATATTTGCGGTTGAAACTCCCAGGTATCGGAGGATGGAGTGTAGATTTATCAGATAAAGCCGGGCCTCTTCCGGGGAGTTGATATCGGGTTCGCTTACCATTTCCATTAGAGGAACGCCGGCGCGGTTGACATCCATCAGACTGTAGGACTCGCCCGAGGGAGCTGTTTGATGCAGGAGCTTGGCAACGTCCTCCTCGAGGTGAACGCGGGTAATACCGATACGTTTCTTTTCTCCGGTGATATCGATCTCCAGCCAGCCATTACGCGAGAGGGGCATATCGTATTGGGAAATCTGGTACCCTTTCATAAGGTCGGGGTAGGGATAATTCTTCCTGTCGAATTTGGTTGAGCTGGGAATGTCGCAGTTAAGGGCCAGAGCGGTCATTATGGTGTATTCCACTGCCTGTCTGTTGATCGTCGGGAGAACACCTGGCATACCCAGGCAAACGGGACAGACATGGCTGTTGGGAGGCGAATTGATATAATCTGTGCTACAGCGGCAGAACATCTTGCTGCTGGTCAGAAGCTGAGCATGAACTTCCAGTCCGATTACGGTTTCAAATTGCATAGACGTTTCCCTTTTGCTAACACGTGCTAGTATAGCAAATGCTCAGATGAAGGGGCAAGCAGGGTGGCAGCTGGGGTGGCATCCGCTGCAAGCGGATGCCACCCCAGCGCATTCCCGATTAGCTTCCCGAGGCTACTTCGACCATGTCCTTTATCTTGCCTGGAAGCTTGTCCATATTGGCTGAGACCGCCGGAACGATGGGTGGCTGGCCCTGCTCTTCCATAATAGCTTGACCTTCAGGGCCGAGCAGGAATTGAACGAACTCGATAGCCAGTTCGGGATTAGGGGCGTTGTTGACTATAGTCACGCCATAGACGATGGGCTTGCCCTCTGTAGTGATGGTCTTGCCTGGCTCCGAGCCGCTGAGGGGCACTTTCGCTTCACTGTAGAAATCGGCATGCTTGACCATGCTGAGGTTGATCTCCTCGGGCAACTCGACAAAGTTGAGACCATGCTGCACGGCGATGGAACGGTAGTTGAAGGCATAGTCCAGGTCACCTGACTGCATCAGGGCGATCAGGTCCGTCTCCTTGGGGCGCACATTCTTTTGCGGGCAGTTCTCGTCCAGCTTTTTGTATAGTCCGGGCTCGTCGTAGTACTTCTCCGCCAGATGCCAGACCATCAAAGTACGGTACCCGCAGGGGTCAGCATCGGGTTCGGAGTGGCCATAGGCCACACCCTCGCGGAGGAGTACGTCGTACCAGTTCTTACTGTTGATCTCGTCGGCGAACTTGGACTGGTCTGTGTAGGCGATGACCATCGTGTTGCGTGCGAAGCGGATATTCCAGTCGGCGAAGTCCGGAATCAACAGGTTGTCTATGACGGTGTAGTCGGCGGACATTACCAGGTCGGCCTCGCGGCCGAGTTCGCTGACCTTGCGGGCGGTAGTCCGGCTGCCGGCGGCTTCCGTTTCGAACTTAACATCGGGATGTTCTTCTCGGAAGGCTTTGCTTAGCTCATCCACTGGCACGGTCAGGCTTCCGGCGTGAAAGATGGTGAGCGCGCCGCTCAGGCCCGGGGTTTCCGGAGCGCCTGTGCTCGTTTCTTCTATTGGCTGACACCCGACCAGAAGCGTCAGCATCATAACCAGTGTCAGCGCTACAGATAGTACCTTTATTGTCTTTCTTTTCATTTGGGAATCTCTCTTTCTTTAGCTCGACAGTCTCAGGTTTCGGACTAGGTCCAATAAGCCCCCTTTCTAAAGGATGATTGTTTTTCCCTAATCGCGGTTAGGAGACCGCTCCTACTAAAACACGTGCACTGCTGAAGCCTTGAAGGTTATATAAACATCAGATCCTTCCTGGAGATTCATTTCCTCAAAGGAGCGGCGTGTCACCAGACATATGAAATCCGGTGGCACGGCTACGGTGAGGTATATGGTCGATCCCCTATCGACGATATGGTTGACTTTCCCTTTGAAGGAATTGCGGGCACTGGAATGAACGGGTTCATTGGAAAGAAGGATATCCTCGGGCCTGACGGAAGCATGGCGCTTGCCCCGGACATCGGTTACCACTGCTACCGGTGTGCCCTCGATATCCATTATTGCCGATTCATGATCGCCGTCCCTGACTTCTCCTGTAAAGATGTTTCTGGTCAAAGCGAATCGAGCCACGGTTTCGGACTTCGGTTGACGGAATATCTCCTGTGGTGTTCCCACCTGTGCAATACGCCCCTCCGCCAGAACGGCAATCCGGTCGCCGAGGGAGATCGCTTCCTCAAAATCGTGTGTCACATGGATGATGGTCAGGTCCAATCTGTTGTGTATATCTCGCAGTTGTTGTTGCACGCTTTCCCTGGTCTCGGGGTCAAGCGCGCTTAAGGGTTCATCCAGGAGTAGCACCTTGGGGCTCACCGCCAGTGCGCGGGCGAGGGCCACCTTCTGTCTCTCCCCTCCGCTCAGGGTATCGGGTTTTCTCTTTAGCAGGTGAGATATGCCCAGGAGTTCTATAGCCCGGTTCGCTGCTTCCCTGATTTCGGCTTTGGACATCTTTCTCTGTTTCAGTCCGAAGGAGACGTTATCCGCCACTGTGAGGTGGGGGAAAAGCACGTGGTCCTGATATACGAATCCTAAGTTCCTTTTCTCGGGATCAGAATTGGTCACGTCCTGTCCCTGGAGCCAGACTATTCCGCTTTTGGGCGAGTAGAGGCCGGCAATCGTTTCCAGCAGGACCGTTTTCCCCGCTCCGGTCGGGCCCAGAATGATAAAATATTCGCCCTTCTGCACATCCAGAGTGGCGTTCTCCAGGACGAAGTCGCCCAGGTCGACACACAGTTCCCTTATCGAGATCATGATTTCCCCCGGTGGGCTATGGCCCGGAAGATGACGAAGATGGCCAGGGAGACCAGTATTAGAAGGACTGCAACCGGCCGGGAGTAGTCCAGACCATACGATTCGAATCGCTCCCATACCAGCACAGGGGCTATCATGGGATGATAGGCAAGCATCACCACAGCCCCGAACTCGCTAATTCCTCGAGCCCACATCAGTGTGCTGCCCGAGAGAATACTTCTCCAGGCCAGTGGAAGTGAGATGCTGGTGAATGTCCTGACCGGCGAGGCTCCCAGGGTTCGTGCAACCTTCTCCAGTCGGGGGTCTACGCTCTTGAAGCCTTCCTTGGCAGAATCCACAAGGAAGGGGACACTTACAAAAAGCATGGCAATAACTATCCCCGGCACTGCTCCTACAAACTCGATACCGAATAAGCCGAAGACCTTGCCCACGAAAAACCCTTTTCCGAAGACGAACAGAAGGGCAATACCCGCTGCGGTATGGGGAACGACTATAGGAACATCGATGAATCCCTCAACGATTTTTTTCCCTGGAAAATCAAAACGAGCCAGGATATATGCCAGAGGCACTCCAAATACAAATCCCGCGATGGTGGCGATCAGCGCGGCGTAGATCGTGAGCCAGATCGCATCCCTGACCTCCTCATCGAGCATGGTTTCCCACAGTATGGAGGGATTTGAGGATACTATCATCTTGAACAGGGGGACGAACACGAAAAGGAGTATTACCAGCCCCAGCAAAATGAACGTGATGGTCAATTTGTTCAGGGAGAGGCTTTTCACGACGACGGTTCCCTCCTGCGGGGGCTGTGGCTCACTGCAGGGAACGGAGAGGCGTCGATGAGATGGAGTGATGGATAAAACAAAAGCGCCCTATTATGGAGTAAGGCGCGTGCTTGTTTCTTTTTTATTCTCATTTTTGCCCTCCTTTCCGATTACGGGAGGCCCGAGCATTTCTGCCCGTGCCCTCGGGATTTTCATCCGCCGGCTGTCCGCCGTGTTCGCCTATGGCGAATTTAGGCGCAACAGCTCGGAGAGGCAAGTCTTTGATTGACTTTCCGAAAGTGTATTATACAGCCCGGGTGTATATGAGTCAATATTTTGTTCTCTATAAAAATAGGGGGCGCTTCTTCAGCGCCCCCCAAATCATTCATCCTGAACTTCACCCTCTATCGCGGTGTTCCACCGCATGGGTCTTTTCTCGAAATTTGACCTCGCATTCCCTACACCTGGTGAGTCCAAGATCCGCTTGCCCTGCCCCAAAAACGAAAGAGCAGGGCCTTAGTTGTCAACCTGCCACACCCCCAATACTGCGTGAAGCCTCATAATCCACCTCCTCCGCAGGTAATTAAGGTGCCACGTGGTCCACCTTAACTATAGTTAACCATGATTAGCACAGATTGTCAATATTTGTTTGCAAATTGCAAACGGTTGTGAGCGATTCACCTTTGGAGCCGTGGTTGACCAATTCACATTAGTCTGCTAGACTAGAGACAAGACTACTGACCGTTTGGCAGTAAGTGGTGGGTTGGTCACTTGGCGAGCCCCGATAACAATTAAGGGATTAAAAATCGAGCTACTCGGATCCTGGATGACCGAGATGGCGACTTGAGGAGATGAAAGCCTTCTCGGATTGTGTCCGGGGAGGCTTTTTTACTATGGAGAGTGAATGGGGAGGAATATAAGGAAGCGAAGCATGGTTAAACTGGGTTTTATTGGTGCGGGAACCACAGGCACTGCTCTGGCGATGCGCCTTCATAGCAAAGGCTATGATATTGCCTCTGTGGCTAGTCGTAGCAAGTCATCGGCTCACGCACTGGCCAGCGCTGTCGGCTGCGAGGCATATGATGGTAAGCAGTCCGTGGCTGATACTGCTGAGCTTGTTTTCGTTACCACACCCGATAGTGCCATACAGCAGGTGGCAGGCGAGATTAAATGGCATGCGGGACAGAGCGTGGTGCATTGCAGCGGGGCCGACTCAGTCGATATATTACAAAAAGCAAAGGATGATGGCGCTGATGTCGGTGCTTTTCACCCGCTGCAAACATTTGCCAGCGTAACTCATGCCATCGACAATCTACCCGGCTCTACGTTCGCTCTGGAGGCTGAGGGTAAACTACTGGATGAACTTAAGGGAATGGCGGAGGCATTGGATGGTTCCTGGGTTGTGCTTGGACCGGGGGACAAGGTGCTCTACCACGCTGCTGCGGTGATTGCCTGCAATTATATGGTGACTTTGGCGAATATGGCCGGTGAGCTGTGGCAGGCCTTTGGTAGCTCTTCTCAAGAGGCTGTAAAGGCTCTTATGCCACTAATTCGCGGGACTGTAAATAACCTTGAAAACGTGGGATTGCCGGATTGTCTTACGGGCCCGATCGCTCGCGGCGATCTGGGGACTGTCCGCAAACACCTCGATGCTTTGGGAAAGAGGGCACCGACAGTGGCTTCGACTTACCGCGATTTGGGATTACAAACAATCCCGATAGCATTGGCAAAAGGGAAGATCGATGAGGAGAGGGCGGAGGACTTGCGCCGTCTACTGACGCCAAAGAAAAACGATTTTCCTAAGGAGGAAGGCTAATGAGGACGATGCTTAAAGGAAAAATTCACCGGGCCTGTGTTACGGATGCGGCGATTGACTATGAGGGAAGTATCACAATTGACCGGAATCTTATGGAAGCGGCGGATATTCTGCCGTATGAGAGGGTTCATGTACTTGATGTGACCAACGGGGCCCGACTGGAAACGTATGCGATTGAGGGTGAGGCAGGAGAGATTTGTATGAACGGGGCTGCCGCAAGATTGATTTACAAAGGAGATAAGGTTATTATCCTTGCGTATGATCTGGTCTCGGAAGAGGAAGCCCAGAACTGGGAGCCGAGGAAGGTTTTCGTTAACGAGCAAAACGAGATTGTCTCGATAGGTGAGATGGATACACTCCCGGTTCACTAAACATAAGAAACGCGACCAACTCTACAAACTCAATAAACTCTACGAACTCGATGAGGGAGGGGAAATGTCTGTTACCATCAAGCAAGTGCTGGAAATGAAACAAAAGGGCGAGAAGTTCTCTATGCTGACGGCCTATGACTACTCCACTGCCAGGCTCGTTGATGAGGCCGGAGTACCCCTTATCCTTGTGGGAGACAGCCTGGGGATGGTGGTTCTGGGATATGACTCCACTATCCCTGTCACTATGGATGTGATGATCCATCATACAAAGGCAGTAGCCAGGGGAGCGAAGAATGCCCTGGTCGTTGGTGACTTGCCCTTCATGACCTATCATGTCTCGGTTGAGGATGCGCTCCGCAACGCAGGGCGGTTTCTGCAGGAAGCGGGAGCACAGGCCGTGAAGCTGGAGGGTGGAGAAGAAGTAGCTGACAAGGTAGCGAGGGTTGTCGCCAGTGGTATTCCGGTTATGGGACATTTAGGATATACTCCCCAATCCACACACCAACTGGGTGGCCCCAGAGCTGTAGGGAAAAGCACGGAGGCGGCTGAGAAGCTCATCAGGGATGCACGTGCGCTTGAGGATGCAGGAGCTTTCTCCATCGTTCTAGAGCTGGTACCCGCTCCTCTGGCAAAGCTCGTTACGGAGAAGGTCGGCATACCCACCATTGGTATCGGAGCTGGGAAGGACTGTGACGGACAGGTTCAGGTGATAAATGATATCCTTGGCCTTTCCTCTGACTTTGTTCCCAAGCATGCCAAACAATACACTAAACTCCACGAAAGCATCAGGTCGGCGGTAACTGAGTACTTAACCGAAGTTAAGGAAGGCACTTTCCCGACCTCCGAAAACAGCTCCACAATGGATGAATCCATTCTCTCAGGATTGCGCTAATTTCCCCCTTTGGTCAACCTGCTCCTGTTTCTGGTATAATTAAAGTGGTTGATGTTATACGCACATATGGGTTAGACTTTAAATATGGTTTTGAGCTTAAGAATGAGGAAAACGCAACGATATGTCACGGCATAGCTTCATAATACTCATAGTTATAGTGGCCTTGGTGGCTGCTCTCTTCACTGTCTTCTCGCCGAGCGGTGAGACTGAGGAGCCGCCTTCCATTAATGAGGTAATCTCCAAAATAAGGGCTGGAGAAGTCCAGCACATACTTGTGAAGGGGAACGATGTTACCATCACTATGATCGATGGTGAGGAACGGGAATCTACGTTTGTAGGGAGTAATGCTGAGTTTCTGCAAGTCTTGAGAGAGGCGGGGGTGGATCTAACGGCGGAAAGCGCCCCCCAAGTCGATTTTGAGGAGGGAGGCGGACTCCTCAGCAGCGAGTGGAGCTTGATATTAATCCAGTTTCTCCCGCTAATCCTCTTTGGCGGGTTGCTTATATTCCTGCTCCGGCGTGCGCAACAGGGCGGTGCCAACCAGGCCATGGGTTTTGCCAAGAGCAAGGCGAAGATGTTTACCGCCAATAAGCCAACCGTTACCTTTTCCGATGTTGCCGGAGTTGAGGAAGCGAAGGAAGAGCTTCAGGAGGTAGTGGAGTTTCTCAAACACTCGGATAAATTCTCAAGATTGGGTGCGCGTGTCCCCAAAGGGGTGTTGCTTGTTGGACCCGCCGGGGGAGGCAAGACGATGCTCAGTCGAGCTGTGGCCGGCGAAGCCGATGTCCCCTTCTTCTCCATAAGCGGCAGTGAGTTCGTGGAGATGTTCGTTGGTGTGGGTGCATCCCGGGTTCGAGATCTGTTTGACCAGGCAAAGAGGAATGCACCTGCCATTATCTTTATCGATGAGATCGATGCGGTAGGCCGGCACCGTGGTGCGGGGTTGGGGGGAGGACACGACGAACGCGAGCAGACCTTGAATCAGATACTGACTGAAATGGATGGCTTTGAAACCAATACAAACATTATTATCCTCGCCGCCACGAACAGGCCTGATATTCTGGACCCCGCGCTCCTGCGCCCAGGGCGATTTGATCGCCGTGTTGTCCTGGATCAGGCCGATATCAACGGGCGAAAAGCGATTCTGGAAGTTCACGTCAAAGGAAAGGCAGTAGGATCAGACGTTGATCTGGAAGCTATTGCCAAGCAAACAGCCGGATTCAGTGGGGCTGATCTTTCCAATCTGGTAAACGAGGCTGCGATCCTGGCGGCCCGAAGGGACAAGCAGCAAATCGAGCAATCGGAATTCGAGGAAGCCATCGACCGCGTTATCGCTGGACCGCAGAGGAAGAGCCGGAAGATAAATGCAAAGGAAAAGGAAATCATTGCCTATCATGAGGCCGGCCATGCCCTTGTGGCCAGGAATCTACCTAATGCCGACCCTGTACATAAGGTATCTATATTGTCTCGCGGTATGATGGGAGGCTATACCAGGCAATTACCTACTGAAGACCGTTATCTCACTACCCGTTCGCAATTCACAGATGTACTGGCTACGTTGCATGGTGGGCATGCTGCCGAGGAGCTTATGTTCAATGAGATGACTACAGGTGCTCAGAATGATATCGAGCAGGCTAGCAAAATAGCCAAGGCAATGGTAACGCAGTATGGGATGAGCGAGAAGCTGGGCCCTCGTACCTTCGGTAAGAGGGAGGAGATGGTTTTCCTTGGCAAGGAAATCTCGGAGCAACGGGATTACAGCGACAAACTGGCTGAGGGAATTGATGCAGAGGTCAACAGCCTTATTCAAAAGGCGCATGACATTGCCAAAGAGATACTCACCAACAACAAACCCAAGCTGGTTCAAATAGCCGAGAAACTGCAAGCTGAGGAAACCATCGAGGGTAAGGAGCTGGACGAGCTCTTCGACTCTGAGGCCCCCGCTCTCGAACCGGCAGCCGGTCAGGCCTGACGATCTCCCGTTATTGGCTGTGAAAGGCCATCATGAAACAGTGGGAGATATTAAGCTGGAACGTTAACGGTATCAGAGCCACGTGGAACAAGGGGATGCTGAACTGGCTTTCCCTTGAACCCCCCGATATCTTTTGTGCTCAGGAAACCAAGGCGCGCCCTGAACAACTCCCCAAGGGTTTGGCTCAACCTCAAGACTTCTACGCCTATTGGAATTACCCTGAGGCCAAGGGATATAGCGGAACGGTTGTATTAGCCAAGCAGGAACCCCTTGATATCCGGTATGATCTGAACGGGTCAAACCTTGATCTGGAGGGCAGGATCATCGTTGCGGAATATCCTCAATTTGTTCTGATGAACATCTATTTCCCCAACGGAAAGAAGAGTGATGAACGCCTGAAGTATAAACTCGATTTCTATGATGCTTTCCTGGAATTCGCGGATTCTCTCAGGGCGAAGGGGAAGAAGCTGGTAATCTGCGGCGATGTGAACACCGCGCACAAAGAGATAGACATAGCCAGACCGAAGGATAATGAGGATGTTTCGGGATTCCTGCCCGTTGAGAGGGAATGGATGGATAAGTTTGTCTCGCATGGCTATGTTGATACGTTTCGCTATTTCAACGAAGACCCGCATAACTACACGTGGTGGGATTTGAAGTCGAGGGCGAGAGACAGGAATGTGGGCTGGAGACTGGATTACTTCTTTGTAACGGATGATTTGCTACCGTGGCTTAAGGATGCGTTTATCATGTCCGAGATAATGGGCTCTGATCACTGCCCTGTGGGCATAAGGCTTGAAATCCCTGACTAGTCGCTGTCGCCGAGCGCTGTCTTCGCTTCCTCCCAGAGCCTGTCAAGTTCCTCCAAGGAAAGATCGTTCATGGAGATGCCCCGCTCCTGAGTGAGCTTTTCCATATAGGCGAACCGCGTGTAGAAGCGTTCGTTCGCTCCCTTTAATGCTGACTCAAGATCGATGTCCATCCATCGAGCCACATTCGCAAGCGCGAAGAGCAAATCGCCGAATTCACTGACCTTCTGCTGGTGACTGGCAGCCTGCCTAAGTTCCTCCAGTTCCTCGATTACCTTTCCCAATACCTCGTCAACCCGATTCCAGTCGAAGCCAACCCGTGCTGCCCGCTGCTGGGCTATCTGACTGTAGGCCAGAGCTGGAATGTTTTTGGGGACATCATCGAGGAGTGAGTGTTTTCCCTTTTCATTTCTCTCCTTGCGCTTCAGTTCTTCCCAGTTGGAGGTTACCTCATCGCTGTTTGATACCTCAGTAGTGCCAAAGACGTGGGGATGCCGTCTGATAAGCTTCTGGTTTATACCTTTCAAGACCTCCGCTGTATTGAATTCCCCTTTTTCCTCGGCGATCTGGCAGTGCAGTCCGATTTGCAAAAGGAGGTCACCGAGCTCCTCACAGAGTTTGTCAGTGTTCTCATCGTCAAGAGCCTGGAGCGCTTCGTAGGCCTCTTCTATGAGATAGGGCTTGAGTGATGAGTGGGTTTGTTCACGGTCCCAGGGGCATCCGTTTGGAGCGCGTAACCTGGCGACGATGTTGCGGAAGGCTTCAAATGTTCCTAGGTCCTGTTCCATACAAGGGAGATTATAACCTCAAGCGTTGAGGATTGACAAGGGAGTCAATAGCACTTGCACTTGGAATGTTTTATAATGGGTTTCGAAATGAGAGCGCTTCGAATCGTGGCTGCGTGTGTGTTTGTGGTCTGCTTCCCTTTGCTGCTCTTGAGTTCGAGTTTGCTGATAATGGTGGGAGAGATTCATCTCTACGAGTACGGGTTTGACAAATATGACATCACTGAAGTGACGGGTTTGGAGCGGAGCGAGCTAATAAAGGGAGCGGAGGGGCTGATCGGTTACTTCAATGGTGAGAGGGATTCCCCGCAGGTGCAGGTTGCCAAGGATGGTAGGGAAATTGACCTCTTTAAACAGCGTGAGATCGATCATTTGAGGGATGTGAAGGGACTGATCGACCTGTTCCGGCTGGTTCTGTGGGTGACTCTGGGCTATGTTGTCATGTACATCGTCGGCGGGTTCGCTGTCAGGAGAAAGGCTTTCCTGCCTTCAATATCGCGAGCGGTCCTATCCGGCAGTGTTTTTACCCTGGCGTTGTTTGCTTTTGTGGGCATATGGGCTCTGGTGGACTTTCAGAGTCTTTTCCTGAAGTTTCACCTTACAAGTTTCCAGAATGACCTGTGGATTCTGGACCCGTCCAAACACTATTTGATTATGATGTTTCCGGAGGAATTTTTTGGTGATGCGGCCATGTTTCTCGTTGGAGGGACTGTGTTGGAGGCGGTGGTGATGGGTGGAATTGCAGCAACTTACCTCGTTCGGAGACGGAAGGGCAACCCAACTCCTCTTTTCCTGTAAACACATTTCTTGGATGCTTCACAGGGAACTTTGCATTCGTAGGCTCCTAATTCCATGACCTGTCTGATTGCCCCTGAGTCAGCTATCTCTTTGCATGGGTAGATGGACACTATGATCTCCCTTTGCAGATCCCCTGACCCGGCTGGGTCCTCTACCGAATCATAGAAATAAAGAGCGCCAAGCTTTACCAGGTTCTTCCCTACGCTGGGGTATTCATAGCAATTACATGCACTGAAGGGCTGGACACCCATGAGTGCCTCTCTCTGTCTTCCTGTGAATTTCCGCAGCTTTTCCACAGTATCTGCGGGTTTCTTGGGCCAAATCGGGACGAGAATAGATAAGCTATTTGAAAGCGATGACCGATGGCTCCTGATATTCCCGATCACGAGGTTTGAATTTGCTCTCAGTGTCTTCTGAATTTCCTCTAGTTTGTCCATAGCTTAGCTGTACTTCACCTTACCTCAGATCGAGGCTGATATCCATTGCGGTTACCGAATGCGTAAGCGCTCCTACCGATATGAAGTCGACTCCTGTCTCAGCAACCGCACGCACGTTATCCAGGGTAATTCCTCCGGAGGCTTCCGTCAAGGCCTGGCCCTGTGCCAGTTCCACCACACGGCGCATGTCATCGAGTCCCATGTTGTCCAGCAGGATGATATCTGCTCCTCCGTTCAGTGCCTCCTGCGCCTGCTCGATAGTCTCAACCTCGACCTCGATCTTCAGGTTTATAGGGGCATTTCGCCGTGCTTGTTGTATCACTTCCTTGAGGCCGATCTTTTCGGCTTGTGAGGCCATGAGGTGGTTATCCTTGATAAGGACTCCGCTGCCCAGGTTGTGCCGGTGCATGTGACCACCGCCCGCAATTACGGCATATCTTTCCAGAGGTCGCAAGCCGGGGGTGGTCTTGCGAGTGTGGAGTATTCGAGCTTTTGTGCCGGAAACCGCCTCAACGTATTTTGCCGTCTCAGTGGCGATGCCGCTCAGGTGTTGCAGGAAGTTCAGGGCCGTCCTCTCCGCCTTGAGGATGCTTCCCGCGCTTCCGGTCACTGTGGCTATCACATCCCCTTCGTGGACCCGTGTGCCGTCGAGAATATGTCTTTCAAAGCTGGGGGAGGGACCAACATGGCGGAAAACTGCCTCTGCCATTTCTATTCCCGCCAACACCCCTTCTGAGCGTGCTGTCAGGTAACCTTGCGCTTTTACCTCGGGAGATATTAGTGCCTCGGTGGTGACATCGCCGTGGCCGAGATCCTCTTCGAGGGCAAGGGCTACTATCGGTTCAATCTGTGATTCAGATAATTCCATTAGCCCCCCTTTCGAAACACGATATGCCGTTCCCACTCCTTTGACCGCTGAGGGAAGTCGGTGCGGAAATGGGCTCCCCGGCTTTCCTCTCTTATCAGGGCTGCCTCAACCAGCAATCGGCCCGTTATTACCGAGTTGGAGAGTTCATAGTACGCGCGGTCCGTGGGCTGTTGAAATGTATTATGCCAGGCAGCCAGAACTCGTGCCGCTCCCTCAAGGTTCTCTTTGTCCCTCATGATCCCTGCCTTATCCCACATCAGTGACTGTAGGGCGGTCTGGTTTGGTGTACTCTCAATCCCCGAGGTTTCTCTCTGGGCCAGGTCGGCTAATACGTTCTGTTTAGAGGGCGATTCGGCAGAGGAAGAAGTTTCCCCTTCCTTGATACGTTCGACAATCCTCTTGCTGAATACAAGGACCTCCATCAAGGAGTTGGAGGCCAGGCGGTTGGCCCCGTGAACTCCGGTACAGGCGGTCTCACCGCAGGCAAACAGGCCGGAGATGTTCGTTTCACCCCACACATTCGTCTTGACGCCACCCATCATATAATGTGCTGCCGGCGCTACGGGAATCAATCCCTTGTTGATATTCAGTCCGTGATTCAGGCAGAACCTGTAGATACTGGGGAAGCGTGTGGTGATGGTCCGGCGGGGCAAGTGTGTAACGTCGAGGAAGACACGGTCGCTGTTCGTTTTCTCCATTTCGGCGACGATGCTTCGGGCGACGATGTCCCTTGGGGCCAGTTCCGCATCGGGTGTGTAGTCGGGCATGAAGCGATGCCCGTCCACGTTCCGGAGTACACCCCCCTCCCCCCGCACCGCCTCACTGATGAGGAACGGCGGTATGCCGGGGAGCCTGAGCGCGGTAGGATGGAACTGGAAAAACTCTATGTCGGTGATCTCTGCACCTGCCTTGTAGGCGAGCGCCACGCCGTCGCCGGTGGCAACATCGGGGTTGGTAGTCAGTTTGAAAAGCCGCCCCGCCCCGCCAGTGGCCAGAATGACGTTCTCGCAGGCGAATTCCTCCACCATGCCCACACGGGAATCGAAAGCGGTCACTCCTTTTACAACTCCATCCTGGACATTTATATCTGTAACCAGGCACTGTTCCATAATTGTTATGTTTGCCGAGCCCCGGGCTGCCCGACTCAGAGTCGTCTCTATCTGTTCACCCGTTGCGTCCCCTGCGGCGTGGAGGACACGGGCCAAGCTGTGCGCAGCCTCCCTCGTTAAAGCGATCTCGCCATCCTGGGTATCGAAGGGAACTCCGATGTCAATGAGGTCGGTGATGCGGTCGCCTGCTTCCTCGGTCAGGATGCGCACCGCCTCCGGGTTGCACAGTCCGGCACCGGCGGCTATCGTGTCGTCGAAGTGGACCTGAGGGGAATCTCCAGGGCCGATGGGCGCGGCGATGCCTCCCTGGGCATACTTCGTGTTGCACTCGCTGATGCTGTCCTTGGTGAGGATAAGGACTTTCCCCGCCTCGC
The DNA here is from genome assembly GCA_046545575.1 of Dehalococcoidia bacterium. Lineage (GTDB taxonomy): Bacteria > Chloroflexota > Dehalococcoidia > SZUA-161 > SpSt-899 > JAGXOF01. The sequence goes on along the minus strand of JBKGZM010000012.1, from coordinate 3,065 downwards.
GGGCCAAGAGAGCGGTGTAGAGGCCCGCTATCCCGCTGCCGACTATTATGAGATCAAATTCCTCTCTCATTGGACACCGCCTGATGATTAGTTTCTTGAGTTTTTAGAGTTTATTGGGTTCGTTGCGTTTGTTGAGTTGTTTGGGACTTTATGATCTGTTTGTGGCCAGACTTGTGCTGACTGGTCTTCCCTGGAGCGACCATGGCCCGGCGTGTTCGATTTTCACCTCTACCAACTCCCCGAAGCAGTCTTCATCGCTCTCGAAGAATACCGGCTTGTCGGTTCTGGTCCTGCCCCGCCACTTTTCGCCTTTGCGGCCCTCAACCAGCACCTCCACGACGTCGCCCAGAAGCTGGCTGTTTTTCTCCGAGGAGACCTTTTCCTGGAGTTCGTCGATTGCCTGCAGTCGACGCTGCTTTTCCTCTACGGGCACATCGTCTTCGAGCTTGCGCGAGGCGATGGTCCCCGGACGCGGCGAGTATGCGGCCACGTGCACGGTGTCAAAGCGGACCTGCTCGAGAATATCGAAGGTTCTTTGAAACTGCTCCCCGGTTTCGCCCGGGAAGCCCACAATCACGTCGGTGCTGAGCGCGACGCCAGGAATGGTTGCAAGCATGTGGTTGATGAGGTCCATGTAGCGTTCGATGGTGTAGCCTCGGCGCATGGCCTTCAGGATGTTGTTATCGCCTGTCTGCGTGGGAAGGTTGATGTGTTCGCAGACCTTATCCAGGGAAGCGACCGCATCGATGAGATCGTAGGTCATGTCCTTGGGATGAGATGTCAGGAAGCGGATGCGGGCCAAACTGTCGATTTGATTGAGCTCGCGGAGCAGGTTTGCCAGAGTTGGCCTGTTCGGCAGGTCGTGTCCGTAGGAGTCGACGTTCTGTCCGAGGAGGGTGACCTCCTTAACGCCCTGTTCGGCAAGCTTCTCGGCCTCTGTGACGATCTCGGATACGGGCCGGCTGTTCTCCCTTCCTCGCCTGTACGGCACGATGCAGAAGGAACAGAAGTTGTTACACCCTCTGATGATAGGGATGTAGGTTGTCGGGGATGGAGAATGGGGCAAGAGAATAGAGATGTGGGAAGTACTCGCCCCGATATATTCCAGTAGCGCATCGAACTGCTGGGGCCTTAAGAACAGGTCGACATAAGGGAAACGGTCTCTTAGCTCCTCTATCCTGGGCCCGACCATGCACCCGGCAAGAACCAGGGTTTTCTCGGGGTGATCCCTCTTGAGCGCTTTGAGGTTCGAGAGCTTGTTTACCACCTTGTCCTCGGCGCTCTGGCGTACCACACAGCTATTGAGAATAATCATATCGGCTTTCTCCGCCGACTGCACCTGCTCGTAGCCTAGGTCCTCGAGCTTCCAGCCCAGTCGCTCGGAGTCTGACTTATTCATCTGACAGCCTATTGTCCAGATATAGAACTTTTTCATGTAGTATGAATTATAACATATGCTGTGTCGATGATAGAGGTTTGGCGTTCAAGGAATCTCTAGGGCTTAATTTTGTGGAAGTGTAAAGCCGGATTCAGAAACCGTATGCCCTTCAGCGGCAAAAGGCTCAGTTCGAGGTATCCGGGGTTAAGCGGTCATTGACTGCAGGTGTGATGGTAGTTTGTTCAGGATAATCTCATTTAGGTCGATTTTATGAGTGGCATTGTCAATATCGATCCCGGCAATTTGCCCGTTGTCGTCATAATCTACAACGATCCCTTCGGAAATTTCTACACTTTCTTTGCTGGGTTTTGATGATAGATCAATGTAAAGAGAGTCCGTTTCTGGATAATAGCTCAATTTCATAGCTTGAACCTCCTACTCAGGGAAGGCATTATGAATTGTTTTCTTATCATCTAATGTTACCACTGTTAAACTCCATCTATTCAACGCTGTAACTCTAGGAGAACTTCCGCTGACTTTTATTTGTTCGGGTAGCCTGTTTCTCAAGTGTTTTTCGGAATCTGTAATCAAGTTCGTCCAGCCGAAAAATGAGTTCCTTGAGTCTCTCTGTGTCCCTTTCGCGAGATGATCTGGACATGTGCTTATCAAGTAGGAGTCTAAGCCGTGCTATCCCGTCCTTGACGTACTCAATGTCAGGTAAAGGCTCATCAAAGATTTCAGCCTGTTGAACCATTTCCTCAAGCTGGTTTATGCTACGTTGGGCCTCCTCAAGTTTGTCTAGGTTTGCCGAAATCGTCGCCTCTCTCCGACCTTCCTCCAATTTGCGCATAGTCGAACGGAACTCTGCACGCATCTGTTCTACCTCTGCTAAGATCAGTGATTGCATGTCCGATTGTCTGTCTATGTTCTCAGGTTCGACAAGCGTTGCTGGCTGGCCTAAAGAAAGGAGCCGCACAATTGAATTGATGCCTCGTCCTTGCTCGTATGTTTCCTTAAGCGCAGTAGCGATTGCCTGCTGGTCCTCGAGGACTTCGTGATATATACGCTCTTTGCGGTACTCTGCGTAGCGAAGGGGTGAAATGTCAAAGATGGGGTTTGTGCCGATTTCTTGGACGAGGAGTACCGGTTTGTCGAACGCCTGCCTTAGCGCAAGCTCGAACATAACGTTGGGATTGAGGGTGCTGAGGTCACAGAGACACATGCTAGAATCGAGAAGTTTCTGGAGAATATCGAGGTGGATCAGGTTGGTCTGTTTAACATCATCAGATCTAATGGGTTTGAATCCAGTGGTTGCACATGCTGGTGCGATGATGTCGTTGTATACGTGCTGAAAATGCCCTGGTTCATAACCATCTGGGTCACTTATTGGCATAACAACGAAACATTCGGGCTTTACATCGCTTGCTTGTTTTTGGGAATCTTGCGATTGTGAGTTTCCTTTTTGTTCAGCCATATCTTGTCCTCCTTTTTCAGTTATCATCGAACATGGATTTATCGATCTGAAGAATACGCAGTCACTTTTCCCAGCAGAGTCCCCTGCTGCCTTTCTCTGGAGGTCTTTATTGCAAGATAACGATATGATACTACATCCTACATAGCATGGCAAGGAGTCGCGTCAAGTCATCTAAAATCTAACCGAAGAGATATTGGTTGGGTCATATAAAAA